>JAYTXG010000213.1:0-16657 GCA_043743375.1 Sphingobacteriia bacterium | reverse complement strand
GAAAAAGCTGGAGTAGCTTGTGTTCCTTATGTATTATCACCTGCTAATTCTTATGAAGAACTATTAAAAGCTGCTAAAAACTTAGGTACAGACTTAGTTGTACAAACACCTTATGGAGATTCTGGTCACACTACTTTTTTTATTGCATCAGAGGAAGATTACAATTTGCATGCAGAAGTGATGAGTAAAGAAGCCGAACTAAAAATAATGAAACACATTAATTGTTTTGGTTCTGCAATAGAAGGATGTGTTACAAAACACGGTACATTGGTTGCACCGCTAATGACAGAATTGATCGGATTTAAAGAACTTACACCCTACCAAGGTGGATGGAGTGGTAATGAAATTTTTCCAAATGCTTTTACAGCTGATATTAGAGCAAAAACACAAAAATATACCCAGCTGTTTGGTGATCAATTATTAAAGGAGGGTTATAAAGGTTATTTTGAATTAGATTTTTTAATTGATAAAGATAGTGGGGAAGTTTATTTAGGCGAATTGAATCCAAGAATTTCCGGTGTGAGTTCATTAACCAATCATGCAAAGTTTGCAATGGATGATTGCCCTTTATTTTTATTTCATTTACTAGAATGGCTAGATATTCCTTATGAAATTAACGTAAATGAACTAACTCAACGTTGGGGAACTGCAATGAATATAGATAGTTGGAGTCAGTTAGTTATTAAGCACACTAGACCAACTTTGGAGATTGCTATTAAAGCACCTAAATCAGGTATTTGGGAAATGAAGAAGAACGGCAAAATACAATTCGAAAAAATGGATGCGCACAGGCAATCTGTGGTTGATGATAATAACGCATTTTATTTTCAAATTACACAGAAAGATGGTTATTTGTATGAGGGTGCCGATTTAGGAATATTGGTTATGAGAGGTAGACAAATGACGGATGAGTTTGAATTGTCGGAGCGTGCTAAAAGATGGATTAGAGCAATACGTTCAGAGTATAAATCTCATATTATTAACCCTGGTATTTTAGATGAGAATGATTATGTAGAAGGAGATGGGTTTAAGTTTATGTAAGTACTATATATTTTTTTGTAATACCTTATGATTCTCTTTTATTTTTAAAAAGAGATATGTAAGTGCTATTGAACATAGAAAAATCATCATAAAATAGTATGTTAATTTAAAAGGGCTTTTGATTGTTTGATAAATTTCAGTTGTTTTGTTACCAATAATAATCCATTGTACAATATAAATTATTGTAACATTTTGCCCTATCCATTTTGTGGCTTTACATAAATTGGATTCTTTAAATTTTTCATTTATTGTAAACATTGCTAATCCATATCCTAGCATAAATATTAATAGCCAACATACAAATAAAAGATCATGGTGGTAATATTTAGGAAGATCTGAAGCAATATTAATTGAATAATTAAATGTAAAAAAGCAGAAAATAAAAACCCCTACCATTAAAGGAATAACCAAATTATTATTTATTAATAATTGTATGTTTAATTTCGGTTGCAATTGATATAAAATAAAACCCGTTAATGGATATGCAAGCCATGGAAACATTGGGAAATAAGACCACTGGGCATTTCCATAGATAAAAGCAGTAATGTATTTTAAAAAGTTATTTTCAGGAATATATTGTTGTAAATATTTACTTGCTAAGCCGCTGATTGCAATTAAAACAAATGGTAGGTATGGATTATTTTTTAATGAATTTTTTAGAATGGCAATAATTATAGTACTTAAGCCAGCTAAATGCAGAATATCAACTCCGAATAAATAGGGTAGTGGGTCTAATATAAAAATACCTTTATTGATTGAAATAAAAAGATTGGTATTAATTGCAACATTTAATAACATGCCCAAGAGGAATATTTTAACACCTCTAACTATTAATTGACTCGTTGTTTTTTTAGAAACAGCAATAAAATACCCCATTATTATCATAAAAACAGGAGCAACAGGTGGGCCACCTAAAAATAAAAGTAATTTTCCTGTTGTGCTTTGTTGAATAGTAGTTGTCCCGAATTTTTCAACAATATGAACAAGAATCATGTAAATAACAGCAATACCTTTTAATAAATCTGTTAATGAGTTTCTATTCTTAGTCATTGAATATGAATATAAATAAAAAAGCTCCAAACTGGGGCTATTTACTCAATAATTATTTTCTAATCATTCATAGAGTAATTGTTACAAAATTCAATCGCTAATATCATATCATTATGCAATAAACGATCGGCTTCATTAAAACTTACTTTGGTTCTAAAATCAGTCATCAATTGTTCAATAACTGGTGAACTTTTCATTGGTCTACGAAAATCCAAAGCTTGTGCAGCACTTAATAATTCAATTGCCAATACTTTTTCTACATTTTGAATAACTCTATAGCATTTAGTAGCTGCATTCGCGCCCATACTTACATGGTCTTCTTGGTTATTACTTGATGAAATACTATCTACAGATGCTGGGGTACACAGTTGTTTATTTTCACTTACAATCCCAGCTGCAGTATATTGAGGTATCATAAATCCTGAATTGAGACCAGCATCTTTTACTAAGAATAAAGGCAAATTGCGTTGACCAGATATTAACTGGTAGGTTCTTCTTTCAGAAATGTTAGCAATTTCGCTCATTGCAATAGCTAAATAATCCAATGCCATTGCAAGCGGTTGTCCATGGAAGTTTCCGCCACTAACAATTAAATCTTCATCCGGAAAAATATTGGGGTTATCAGTTACAGAATTAATTTCTTGTAAAAAAATGGACAATACATGAGTAAAAACATCTTTACTAGCTCCATGAACTTGTGGTATACATCGAAATGAGTACGGATCTTGCACTTGTGATTTTTGTTGAAATGCTATTGCACTCCCATTGAGGTGTTTAATCATTTTTTTAGCTGTTGCAACCTGACCGGCATGTGGTCTTATGCGATGAATATGTTCATTGAGTGGTTCAAGAATACAATCAAAAGCATCAAATGATATTGCAGCAATTAAATCAGCCATTGCTAATAAATGTTCTGCTTTTTTTAAGCAATACATTCCATAGGCACTCATGAACTGTGTACCGTTAATTAATGCAAGTCCCTCTTTACTTTGTAAATGAATTGGTTCCCAATTGAATTGATTCATTATCTCTTTAGCTGGCACTTTCTTACCATTCCAATTAACATCACCCAACCCTAGTAATGGGATGCTCAAATGACTTAAAGGCGCTAAATCTCCGGAAGCACCTAAAGAGCCTTGGGTATAAATTACTGGAAAAATATTGTTGTTGTAAAGATCCATTAGCCTAATTACAGTAGCAATCTGAACTCCACTATTACCGTAGCAAAGGGATTTTATTTTAAGCATCAGCATCAATTTTACAATATCTAAAGGAACTTCTTCCCCTAATCCACAAGCATGCGATACCAATAAATTGTACTGAAGTTGTTCTATTTGCGTTGAATCGATTTTTACATTTTGCAGAAACCCAAATCCAGTATTTATTCCATAATACAATTGGGTATTATTATAGGTTTTATGATCGAGATAATCCCTACATTTCATGATATTCTCGTGGGCATCATAAGTTACAGAAACCAATTGATTATAATCTAGTAAGTCTTTAACTTGTTGAAAATGAAGCCACTTACTATCGAGTGGGAGATAATTGTAACTCATTCTGGCAATAGTTTGCTGCAAAGTAAATGAATTAGCCGAATGGAAAGGAAAACGAGACTAGGTTTGTAAAACTGAGTATTTTTCCGTTATTTTGCAGCTTCAAAATAGGTTCGGTAGCTCAGTTGGATAGAGCAACTGCCTTCTAAGCAGTAGGTCATTGGTTCGAATCCAATCCGGATCACCATTTAATTGTATGGCATCCCGACTTTAGTCGGGAAGGCCTTTGGTTCGAATCCAATCCAGATCACACAGTATAAAAATTTATCTATTGTTTTATTCTACAACATTTTTGTACTATATGAAGGTATAATAAAACTAAAAAGCGACCCCTTTCCCAGTTCACTTTTTATTTGCAAGTGACCCCCATTTTTTTCAATAAATTCTTTACTAATAATAAGTCCAAGTCCTGAACCTTTTTCTTTTTCAGTACCTCTACGGCTGATGGGTATATTGTTTTCCATTAACTTCTTTATTTTTACTTCATTCATTCCAATACCAGTATCTATAATTTCGATTTTGATATTCTCATTTTCGGGGTATGCTTTTATTTCTATTTCACTACTTCGATGACTGAATTTGATTGCATTGCTCAGGAGATTCCTGATGATGAATTCAACCATGTCTTTATCGGCATATGCATTTAATGTTTCTTCCACATTTATTTTTACTTTAATTTCTTTCATATGAGTATGCAGCTGCTCCAGTTGTACAGTTCCATCAATAATGGATTTTACATTCACCTTATCCTTTTTGAACTGCAGAAGGTTCATTTGCGACTTTGACCATTGCAGCAAATTATATAGTAGCACATTCAAATTATCAAGCGACTGTTGTGCTTGGAAGAATATTTTTTTTCTTTCATCTTCATTCATCTTTTCATAATGTTCTGTAATCAGCTTCAGAAAAGATTGCATGGTGGCCAAAGGATTTCGGAGATCATGAGAAACTACTGAGAATAGTTTGTTCTTTACTTGGTTTAGCTGAATGAGTTTGTGCTCCGACTCTTTCACCTGTCCGATTGTTTCTTCCAGCATGATGTTTTTTAATTGCAAATCGGCTGTTTTTTCTTTTACCTGTTCTTGCAGTTCCTGCCTTTGTTGCTCAATAAGTTCTTTTTTTTCTTTTTCTTTTTCCAAAGCCAAGCGTTCCTTCTCTAGAGTTTCGGTAGCAAGTTGTAGCCGCATTTTATTCAGCCTGCTTGCCAAACCCAATGATAACACAACAGCCTGTATCAACACACCTACCTGAACTAGGTAACGGGTAAAAAAATTATCTGTTATCAATCCTGTTTCACGAAGAATGAATGCTATAGCACCAATAACAAGTAGAATATTAGCCGAGATAAAATATTTTGCCGGGTCATAATGATCGTAATAGTAAGCCACAATACCTGCAACCAGCATCATTATTAAAACAAGGGTTCCTAAAACACCAATTATAATAACCAACGGGTTTAGTAGATCTATTTTAAAAAGATAAGAAGCTAATCCTGAAAATAAAGTAACTACACATGCAACAGCAAGTACATTTAATATTTTGTTTATTTTGGGGAGTAGGTGGGGGGTGTGCAAGTAGGTACGGGTAAACAGAATCCTTGCCAAACCAGTAAATGGATTAATCATAGTAAAACAAAAGGTATCCCATAGAGGTAAGTCGGGCCATAGATATTCAATGCCAAATCCATAATAAAATGTAAAGTAAAGCCCAATACTTAAAATGCTGAGCACATAATACAAGTAGCTTATATCTTTTACACCAAAAAGTATAGCAAGGTTATACAATGCCATAACAAAAATAATCCCAAAAAATAATCCCTGCCACAATAATCTTTGCCTATCCTTTTGTTCAAAGCTACTGCGTTGTATTAACTGTAGACTGATATCAGGATGCTGATAAATATTAAATACAGCCCTGAACTTTAAAAACAGGTTAATCTTTTCGTCCCTGTGAATTAAAATCTTGAAAGCATTTAGATTAGACGGCTGTGAGCGCAGCTCAAGAGCTAACAGGCTTCCACTGGCAAAATGCTTTAATGTATTTTTATCAATAACATATCCATCAAAAAATCCCCATTTATTTGTTTGAAGAATAAACTCCTGGTCAAGTCCTGAATGATTCTCTAATTGCAAATGGCTCCATATATTCCATTGTTTTTGCACTTTGATAAAAAAAAAATGAGAAAAATCATCAAATGAGGCGCTGCCTAGATTATTAATTTCTAATTGCCCTGTTGAATCTATTAACCATTTCATTTCATCGGGACTTATATTACGGATTGATTGACCCTGTTCTATTGAAATTACAGTTTGTGCATTTACCTTACATTCATACATCATTAAAATAATGATGAGAGTAATGTGTTTGAAATATTTAATGCAGTGCAATGACATGATAGTTTTGTAAATTTATATGTTTAAATATTTTAAATAGCTAAAGCAATAAATAAAGTTAGCCATGGCAGGTATAAAAGTTTTATTAGTAGAAGATGATTGGATCATTGCTAAAGAGATGGCGTACAATCTTCAGGATCTTGGTTTTGAAGTGGCTGGACATATCGACAATGCTGAAGAAGCCTTAAAACTGGTAAAGTCATTGCACCCCGATCTTGTAATATTAGATATTGACCTTGTTGGTGAAATGACAGGGATAGAACTGGCTAAACAATTAAAGCTTGAAGGGAATATCCCTTTTATTTTTCTAACTGCATTGGCCGATTCAGAAACCGTAGAAAAGGCAAAACTAGCCGAGCCATATGCCTATTTGGTAAAACCTGTTGCACCAGAAACTTTATATTCTACCATTGAAATTACTTTACACAATGCATCTCGCCGCAATCTGGATATTATAGATACCGCCACAAGTATAAAAACAAATCTTTCTTATACAGATGGCATTTTTGTAAAAAATAAAAAACGTCTTGAAAAAGTTTTACTAAAAGATATATTGTGGGTAGAAGCCTATGATATTTATGCAATGATTAAAACGCCCAATGGTCAATATCTGCTTAGTCATTCTCTTAAAACAGTGGAAGAAAGATTCCCATTATCACATTTTATAAGGGTGCACCGCTCTTACTTAATTAATAAAGAGAGAATTGAAGCCATTGAAGAAAATGACCTGATTATACTTAACAGTAGAATACCAATTGGTAAAACTTACAGAGAGGAACTGATGAGGCGATTATCTTTCATGTAATCAACCTTCTAAATGATGCAGCGGGTGTTTGCCTTGCAGGATTTTGGATAAAAATCAATAATTCATCATTAAATTCATTTCCCATTCACCATAAAAAATCATCCGTTCACCTCATTCTTTCTGACTGTTCACCTGATTCTATGCTTTAGGTTATGCAAACAGAATAAATTGCTATTCTAATTGCTTACCATAATGAATAACCTGACTAATCCAGGAATGTTGATTGTTGTTTGGATGTGCCTTGCAATCTATGTAGTTGTTATTCTCTATTTTGTAATCCGTGGTGCAAGGCTTACAAAAAATATGAGTGATTATGCCACTGGTACTTTTCAATTTTCTCCTGCATCCATCGGATTATCACTTGCTGCTGGTATGACCAGCGCCGCCACATTTATTATTAACCCTGGTTTTGTTGCCTATTATGGTATTAGTGCATTTTTATCAATGGCGGTGTTTCTGCCGTTAGGAGCAATTATTTCGTTGGTTATACTTTCAAAAAAATTTCGTAAAATTGGGAATGTAATACAGGCAAAAACCATTGCACAATGGCTAGGTAAAAGGTTTCAAAGTGAGGGTTTCCGTTTATATATCGCATTTCTTTCCCTACTACACATCACTTTTATTGTATTGATCTGCGTTGGACTTACACAGGTATTAAGCAAGGCATTGAATGCCGAACCCTTTTATGTACTCATCGGTATTGTTGTTTTTACTTTTGGTTATATGATGTTTGGTGGCGCCAACAGCATGGTTTATACCAATACAATACAGGCATTGCTGAAAGTGGTAATAGCTGTTATCATCCTGGCTTCAGGTTATCATTTCTTTACCAGTGGTGATGGTGGTTTATTTACCAAGTTAAATCATATTGATCCGCAACTCACAAAACCATTCAATCCCTCTAGTCCTTTATACCGTGATTTTTTTGAGGTTGTTATCTGCCAATTTATTGTGGGTGTGGCCATTGTTTGCCAGCCACATATTATCACAAGATCCATGTTGCTTAAGCATGATAAAGATATGAACCGTTTTCTTACAGTGGCTATAGGATTACTGCTATTGTTCTTTATGGTGATATTTGCTGGCTTGTATGGAAGGCTTGTTTTTCCCAATCTTAAAATAGATGGCGTTGTATTACCATTGGATGGCGTGATGTCGGTTTACGTAATAACCAGCTTCACCCCATTTATAAGTTTATTTTTAGTAGTTGGATTAATCGCATCTGGTATGGCCACTTTAGAAAGCCTAATACAATCTATCAGTACCACTATTACTTCGGATATAATCAAACCACTTTCTCGTAAAACAGAATTTAAAAATGAACTGGCCATTAACAGGATAGTTATTGTTATCATGGCTGTGGCAACTATTTTTATTTCTCATCAGCAGCTAACTCACCCTGATCTAAGTGTTGGCATATTGGCACAAAATGGTGTATATGCTTCTTTCTCAGCTGCATTTGTACCGCTTCTATTTGGAATGTTTTTAAAAGATGTGAATAAAGCGGCACCAATCATAGCTTCTGTTGTTGCTATCGTGGTTCACTTTAGTGTGTATTATGGAAGGCTTACAACTTATATGGAGCATGGAACTAGGAATCCCGGTATTGCTTCTGCAATTGCCATTATTAGTTCACTTGTAGTTGGAGGTATTATTTATGCAATCACTACAAAAAAAGTTGTTACAGTATGAAAAAAATATTGACGATAATTTATATTATACTTTTTTCACAAGTTATTCTTGCTCAGGATAGTTGTTTTGCGAAATATAATCAGCCGGTTAAAACTATCCAACTTTCATCTGGCACACTTACATATATAGAAAAGGGTAATGGGCAACTTATTTTATTTATTCATGGGCTCGGTGGAAATATTACACATTGGTTAAAATCAGTAAATGAATTATCTGTATCATTTAAAGCTATTGCCATTGACTTGCCCGGTTACGGTTGGTCGGATAAAAATGTAGATACAAAAGGGAAAGACAGGTTACAGTTTTATGCAAATGCAATAACAGAGTTTTTGAAAAAGAAAAAGATTAAAAAAGTAATCCTTGTTGGCCACTCCATGGGTGCACAGTTAGCCATAATTACAGCTCTGCAAAATAGAGCTGTAAAGAAATTAATATTAGTTGCACCTGCAGGATTGGAAACATTTACTGGAAAAGAAGCACAGCTTTTAATAGCTTCCTCAACAGCTTCAGTTTTTGAAAAGCAGGATGAAGCAATTATCCGTAGTAATTTCAAAATGAATTTTTTTCAACAACCTGCCGATGTAGAACAATTGATACAGGATCGCTTGCAAATGAAAAACTGCAGAGGCTTCAGCTTGTATTGCGAAACTGTTTCCGCAAGCGTAAAGGGAATGTTGGAACACCCAATAAAAGATTCATTACAATATTTAAAAATGCCTGTACTGATTTTATTTGGAGCAAATGATAAACTAATACCAAACCGCTATCTACACCCTTCTATGAATATAGAAGAATTGGCAAATCAATCATCGGCCTTGATAATGGATTGTA
Organism: Sphingobacteriia bacterium; assembly: GCA_043743375.1. Lineage (GTDB taxonomy): Bacteria > Bacteroidota > Bacteroidia > Chitinophagales > Chitinophagaceae > Sediminibacterium. Next base: position 7,289 of record JAYTXG010000213.1, on the reverse strand, counting down.
AAGCGATAATGATAGAAAGTGCCGGTCATATGGTTCAGTTTGAAAGAAACAGTGAAATAAACAGGATCATCAAAAATTTTATTCAATAGTTTTCAATTAATAATCACTAAATTAAACCAACATGAGAAATTTGTTAATGCTTTTACTGATGCTTAGCTTTTACGCTGTTGTTTTTGCACAAAACACAGGTAAGATAAGCGGTAAAGTTACCGATAAGCAAACTGTTGAACCGTTGATCGGGGCATCAGTTACAGTTCGTGGAAGCAATACTTCTGCTATTACGGACAACAACGGCTTTTTTACATTGAATGTAAAAGCTGGAAAAAATACAATCGTTATATCTTATGTCGGATATGAGGATATTGTTAAGTCTGTAATTGTAATCAACGGTGTAACTGCTACAACTGATGCAGGAATGACTGTATCAAACAGACCTGGTAATGAAATAGTTGTAACTGCTTCCAAGCGACCTGAGAAAATCACAAAAGCTCCTGCTACCATAAGTGTCATTACAGCAAAAGATCTTTCTCAATCATCTTCCTTCAATATAGGGGAATTAGCTTCTAAACTTCAGGGTGTTGAATTTATAAGGACTGGAGTAACTGGTGTTGGTTTTAATGCACGTGGATTCAACAATGCCTTTAATGCAAAAATATTGCAAATGACAGACGGCCGAAACAGTATGATGGCAGGGGGAAGTGGACTGCCATCGGGTATCATGAATACAGTTATAAAAGAAGATATAGAGAGACTGGAAGTGGTATTAGGTCCTAATTCTGCGTTATATGGACCAAATGCACATAACGGCATTGCAAATACTATTACAAAAGATCCTCGCAAATACCAAGGTACTGATCTGGTAATCGGTGCGGGTAATCAGGATATTTTTACAGGAAGGTTTAGGACTGCTTCAAAAATTGATGACAGATGGGCGTATAAAATTACAGGCGAATTTACTACGGGAAAAGATTTTGAGTTTCATGATAGTGTTTATGCTGGTGGTTCAGTATATGGCCCCGCTGTAGTTATCCCTGAAAGAATTCCTAGCTACCAATTCAGTCATAAACGCCTGTCTTCAGATTTGTATTACAGTCTATCGCCAAAAGCTGACCTAATCGTTTCCTATGGCGGCAGTATTAACAATTTTATCAGCGTAAATAATACCGGTCGTAATCAAATACGCGACTGGAAATTTTCTTATCTCCAAATGCGATATGTTAGCCCTCGTTTTTTTGCACAGTTATACGAAACTTGGACTAATGTGGGTACGTCCTATGGCATACCAGGATATACTCGTGATTATTGGAACAGAACGCATAGTACAATCACAGATCCATCTAACCCTGCTTTTGCCAGCGTTGGTCAGTTATATCCCGACCAGGCTGAAGCCTTTGCCACGCGTTTAGGAAACATGTTTAAAGAAGAATCCAAACGCCTAAATGCAGAAGCACAGTACAACTATAATTTTACAAATGCCGGTGTAAATTTGATAGCCAGTGTAAGTTACCAGAAAGATAATCCCAATACGTTTGGAACAAGTCTTATTGACGCACAAAATACATTTGAAGTAACACAATACGGCGGTGCCCTACAGTTAGAGAAAACTTTGCCAGCTGATTTTAAATTTGTAGCAGCTGCAAGATTAGACTATCATAGTTTATTTAAAAATCTCTTTTCCCCCAAGTTTGCCCTCGTAAAGGGTGTGCCAGGTGGGAGTATCCGCTTAACATGGGGAAGGGCTTTTGCGGCACCAATCATCCTGTTTCAACGTGCCAGTGTTTTCGGGATAGTATTTGGAAATGGCGATGGAGTAAAGTATATACCAAATGGCGCCAATGTAAATGATGCAGCATCAGTAACTTCAACAACACCTTTAAACCCTGAGCAGATTAGCACTTGGGAGATTGGCTACAAAGGATCAATTGGTGGTAAACTTTATATTGATGTAAATGCCTATCATGGAAGTACACAGAATTTCTTAAGTCCTGCTATTTCAGTTGGTGGCCGTGCTTTAAGTGTAGGTTCAATTCCTATTCCATCTTTACTGATACCAGGAACAACTAACAGTTCAGGAATATTAAGTGGTGCAGCTTTCTCTACATATTTTAATTATGGACAAGTTGCTTCTTATGGCTTCGATTTGGGTATCAATTATTATTTCACTAATAACATAAACCTTGGATTTAAATACTCTGCATTTGGAAGCGATATAACAGATGATAATATTAAAAACGATGCCAACAAAGATGGCTATGTATCATTGGAAGAAAAAAGCCTAAACACGGCCAAACATCGAATGTCTTCTACGCTCAGTTTTCAAAATCTCTGCAAAGGAAAAATGTTCGTAAATCTTTCTCTCCGCTGGGTTGAACAGTTTGATATGTATAGTGGAAGCCAGATTAGTACCGCAGCGGGTGAAGGCAAACGAGGTTCGGTTTATGGGGGTATCAATCCATTGACAGGCCTTCCCCGTTATTATACCAAAAACTTTGATGGGGGGCCATTGGGTGGTTTCACTACCATCGATATTAGTACAGGTTATAAATTTAATGAAACGTTTAGCATTGTTGCAGGTGTAAGTAATCTTTTTGACACAAAACAAAAAGAGTTTGTAGGTTCACCTTCTATTGGCCGTTTATTTTCTGTTGAATTGAAAGCTCATATTCCGAATACAGTTAAAGAAAAGAAGAAATAGTTTTATCCTAGTTTTAAGGAATGGTGTCCGCCACTACGGATGCCATTCTTATTTATTTTATCCAACATGTCTCTTCAATTACTTACCATACAGTATTGGCTCAAAAAACACGCGACTTACAGGCCGCAACATACAGCTATTATATTCGAAGACAAAAGACTTACTTACAAACAACTATACCTGGAGGTAAACCGCTTAAGCAATGCTTTTATTGCATCCGGTATTGGCAAGGGCGATAAAGTGGCAACCCTGCTTTCCAATTCAATAGAGTTATTGGAAACTTATTGGGCATGTGCTGCCATCGGAGCTGTAATAGTGCCCTTAAGCCCTTTGTTACGTGGAGATGGTTTATTTAATTTATTGGATAATTCAGATGCCAAACTGATTATTACCAGCCAAAGCCTCACTGAATATATTGATGCTGTAAGAAAGAAATTAAAAAATATTTCTTCCGAAAATTTTTGGATAACAGATGCTTTTGAAGATGGATTCAGAAATTATTATACTAAAAAACAAAATCAATCGACCGAATCGCCGGAAATAACCGATATATTAGGCGATGATCAGTATAATATTATTTATAGCAGCGGAACAACAGGATTACCAAAAGGTATTGTTATCAGTCATGCTGTAAGAGCATTGTATGGTTCTTTATTTGCAAACGCATTCCGCATGACACCCGAAAGCGTGGTAATGCATTCGGGTTCTATCATTTTTAATGGTTCTTTTTTAACGCTCATGCCGGCTATGTTTCTTGGCTGTACGTATGTTTTAATGAGTCACTTTGATACTAAAAAAGTAGTGGATACTATTCACAAAGAAAAAGTATCACATACTATTCTTGTTCCCTCGCAGATTATCGGATGTTTACAAAACAAGGATTTTAATAAAAAATATTTGTCAACACTGGAGTATATACTTTCTGTAGGTGCCCCTTTGTTGCTGGAACATAAACAGGAATTGAATAAACAAATACCTGGTGTATTTTATGAATTATATGGATTAACAGAAGGCTTCATGACCATCCTAGATAAGAATGATGTAATAAAAAAGACGGGCAGTGTTGGCATTGTACCACAATTTATGAAAATGAAAATAGCTGATGATAAAGGAAATGAATTAAAAGCAGGAGAAATTGGTGAAGTAGTTGGAAGAGGCCCCTTACTTATGACAGAATATTATAAGAATCCTCATCAAACGATGGAAGCCCTGAAAGATGGCTGGTTGTTTACCGGCGATATGGGTTATGTTGACTCCGATGGTTTTTTATTTTTGACAGGGAGAAAAAAAGATCTAATCATTTCTGGCGGTGTAAATGTGTATCCTACCGATATTGAGGAAGTAGTTATCCGTCACCCGGCTGTAAAAGATGTGGCTGTATTTGGCGTGCCACATGCTGAGTGGGGCGAAACACCGATTGCTGCTGTTGTGTTGAATGAAGGGATTAACACTACAGCAGTTGAAATAAAATATTGGAGCAATCAAAATCTGGATGCACGTTACCAGAAAATTTATAAAGTAATTATCATGGATGAATTACCGAGAAATGTTGCAGGCAAAATACTTAAAAGAGAATTGAAGGATAAGTTCACAGACTAAAAGGATAACTCGCTGGAAGCAATAAAAAAAATGAAAATGAAAAGTTGTTTTATCAATACCAATAACATAAAACTCCATTACCTGCACTTTGAAGGAGAAAAACCAACCATCATTTTCATGCATGGCCTGACGGCAAATGCTCATGCTTTTGACGGTTTAATAGCAATGGGTTTGAGTCCTGCATTCAATATCATTTCTGTTGACCTTCGTGGAAGAGGGAAGAGCGACTCACCTGATAACGGTTATACAATGAAAGAACATGCTGCCGATATTATCGGGTTGTTAGATGCATTCCAACTAAATAAAGTAATTCTTGCTGGTCATTCGTTCGGTGCTTTCTTAGTGGTGTACTTGGCAAAATTTTTTCCTACTCGGGTTGATAAATTAATTTTAATGGATGCCGCAGCCAGTATGCACCCCAACACCAAAGAAATGCTGAGCCCTGCTTTGGGAAGATTGGAACAAACCTTTCCTTCTATGGATGCTTATATTGAAAAAGTAAAATCGATGTCATACATTACTTTTTGGGATAAACATATGGAGAGTTATTTCAACGCTGATGTAAAACAGAATCAAGATGGAACGGTAAATTGCATACCGAAACTGGCTCATATGTTGGAAGCAGTTATGAAAGGAAGTTTGGGTGAACCCTGGCTTGATTATTTAAAAGAAGTAGAGCATCATGCAATATTAATTAATGCACCTGGCGTGTACTCAATGAATGCAGCATTATTACCCGAAGCGAATGCCATGGAAACAGTAATGTTGATGAAAAACTGTATCTATTCAAAAGTGCAGGGTAATCATCAAACTATGTTGTATGGCAAAGGTGCAGTGGAAATCGTATCTATTATTAAACATTTTCTCAATAAATAATTATGCAGGTAAAAAATAGTGTTATTGTTATTACAGGAGCAGCCAGCGGTATTGGCGAAGCAACAGCCATTGCTTTAGCTGCTGCAGGAGCAAAACTTGTTTTAGGTGATATGAATGAAGAAAAACTTAATGCAGTAAAAAAAAATATTATTGATAAAGGTGGTATAGCTGCTGCAACTTTATTAAATGTTACTGATGAATCGTCGGTACAATCATTTATGGATTTTGCCATAGCGCAATTTGGAGCTATTAATGTAGTGCTTGCTAGTGCTGGTATTACACGTGATAGTTTTTTTATTACTCCCGACATGGAAACAGGCAAGGTTAAAAAATTTATGACACTCGAACAATGGCAACAAGTAATTGATGTAAATATGACCGGTGTGTTTTTAACATTAAGGGAAGCGGTAATCAGAATGGTAAATAATAACTGGGAAGGCGTGCTGATACCCATATCCTCAATCAATAAAACCGGAGAGTTGGGGCAATTAAATTATGCTTCGACCAAAGCCTCTGTAGCACTTTGGCCAAAGATACTTGCCGGAGAATTTTATACAAGAGGAATTAAAAATATACGGATAGCGGCCATCGCCCCGGGTTATGTCGAAACACCAATACTTACTTCCATTAGGCCGGAAATATTGCAGGGCATCATTAAAGAAATACCGATTGGCAGACTAATAAAAACAGATGAAATTGTTTCCACTATAAAATTTATAATTGAAAATGAATCAGTTCATGCTACTACTTTAGAAATTAGTGGTGGAATTATTGCTAAGGGAATTGCAAAATAATAATTATTGATAACCCACCTAAAACACAAAAATTTAAGAACAGTTTACCTTTTGTATCTTTGCACTCCAAATTAACTGAGTAATGAGCGAAGAAAAAAGCCTGAATTTTATAGAAGAAATCATAGAAGCTGATTTAGCTAGTAGTAAACATCAATCAATTACTACTCGTTTTCCTCCAGAACCCAATGGATATTTACATATTGGTCATGCCAAAAGTATTTGTTTGAATTTTGGGTTAGCAAAAAAGTATGGCGGTTTTACTAACCTTCGATTTGATGATACAAACCCAATAACTGAAGATACAGAATATGTAGAAAGTATAAAAGAGGATGTTCGTTGGCTAGGTTTTGAATGGACGAAAGAGTTATACGCTTCAGATTATTTTGATCAACTATACATACTTGCTTTACAATTAATTGAAAAAGGTCTAGCTTATATCGACGACAGTACAAGTGATGAAATTGCTATTCAAAAAGGAACACCCACTCAGCCAGGTATTCGAAATCTGTATGCGCAAAGAACAATTGAAGAAAACATGCAGTTGTTTAGCGAAATGAAAGATGGCAAATATGCCGATGGTACAAAAGTAGTTAGGGTTATGATAGATATGGCTTCGCCCAATATGCTATTACGAGATCCTATTATTTATAGAATCAAGCATGCACATCATCATAGAACAGGATACCAATGGTGTGTATATCCAATGTATGATTTTGCCCATGGGCAAAGTGATTCTATAGAAAAAATTACTCATTCAATTTGTACTTTAGAATTTGTTCCTCATCGTGCTCTTTATGATTGGTGTATTGAAAATTTAGGAACTTTCCCATCAAAACAATATGAGTTTGCAAGGTTAAACATGACGTATACCGTAATGAGTAAACGAAAATTATTGCAATTAGTAAATGAGAAAATAGTAAATAGTTGGGATGATCCTAGAATGAGTACTATTAGTGGTATGAGACGAAGAGGATATCCTGCTGCAAGTATTAGAACCTTTTGCGAAAAAATTGGTGTTGCTAAAAGAGAAAATTTAATTGATGTTGGCTTATTAGAATTTTGTGTTAGAGAAGAGTTGAATAAAACTGCACAACGTAGAATGGTGGTACTTAACCCTTTAAAAATTGTACTTACTAATTACGATAAAGGAGTTGAAATGTTGTTGAGTGAAAATAATCCAGAAGACGAAAATTGTGGGAAAAGAGAAATACCATTTAGCAAAGAAATATTTATTGAGCAAGACGATTTTATGGAAGTTGCTCCAAAAAAATACTTCAGGTTATCGCCTGGACAAATGGTTCGACTAAAAAGTGCTTACATAATTA
>JAYTXG010000212.1:0-3940 GCA_043743375.1 Sphingobacteriia bacterium | reverse complement strand
AAATACAATACAGTAGGTAATTATTTTGTTCAACTAAAAGTTACTTCAAATAATGGTTGTGTTGATTCTTTAAGAAGCGGATTTACTGTGAATGGAAGTATTCCCAATCCTAGCTTTACCGTTCAATTAGCCAATCCATTGTGTAGTAATGACTCCATTAGAATAATCAATACATCTACTGTTGATTTTGGAAATACAACTAGGGTTGATGTGTTTTGGGACAGCATAAATAAACCATCTATCTTTTATAAAGATGATAATCCTAAAATAGGAGGCGGTGACATTTATTCCAATTTGTATTCCAATTTTTCGGCACCTGATTCTATAAAATTTGGGATTAAATTATTAGCCTATTCTGGTAACTCATCCGTTTGTAGAAAAAGTATCAGTAGAATAATTTATGTTAAAAATAGTCCTAAAGCAACTTTTACCGATATCCGCGATATTTGTTATGATGCAGCTCCAAGGCAACTTACACAAGGAAGTTATGTGTCTGCATTAACATCAACTGCAACATACTTTGGAAAAGGAATTAGCTCATCTGGTTTATTAAATCCGGTTAATACTGGTGTTGGAAAAGACACGATAAAATATTTTGTTCAAAATACTACTGGCTGTAAAGATTCTGTATTTCAACCACTTGAAGTTTGGCCTTCACCAATTGCTAAATGGGGGGTATCATCACCGCTATGCGAAAAAAATAATATTGCTTTTACTGATAGTTCTGTTGCCAATTTTAGTAATATCATTTCACGTAATTGGATTTTTGGAGACGCTACAACTCAAACAAATAATATTGCTGCATTCACCAAAAAGTATGATGCTACAAAAGTTTATTTGGCTAGTTTACAAGTAACTACCGATAGTGGTTGTAATAGTACCGTCAATCAACAATCTGTAAATGTAAGGCCACTACCAATTATTAATTTTAAGTTGCCAAGCATCTGTTTGCCAGATGGACGAGGAACATTCACCAATCAATCTTCAATAGTTGATGGCTCAGAAGCATTGTTTAGTTATAGCTGGAATTTTGGAGATATTAATGATCCATCATCCTCCACATTAAGAGAACCTACACATAAATACATTGCACTTGGTCCGAATAATATAAAATTAAAAATCATTACCAAAGATGGTTGTATAGATTCCTTATCAAAAATATTAACCACTATTTACCCATGGCCAAAAGCCAGCTTTAGTGTTAATCCTCCAATTGTATGTTTAGGCGATACACTTCAATTTCTAGATTTAGGGAATGGAATAACGAGTGCAGCAGTAAGTTGGAATTGGAATTTAGCAGGTGGGTTTAGTTCTGTATTACAAAATCCAAAAAGACGATTTACGGATTCTGGTACATTTAATATCAGTTATTATTTCTTTAATGCCCAAGGTTGTGTAAGTGATACGGTTAATAAAGAAGTGATTGTTTATCCATACCCTAAACTAATACTAGGTGCTAAAATAAATGTACTTGAAGGTGGGTCAACAAAAATAAAACCAAAATATGTTTATGGCAATAACTTAACTTATTTATGGATTCCACCTACTTATTTAAATAGCAACACCGATTCTATCCCTGTTAGTACACCATTGGGTGATATTACCTATCGCTTAAATTTAACCGGAATTGGTGGTTGTATGGTTACAGATACTATTTTTATTAAACTATTATTGGCGCCAATTGTTCCAAATGCATTTTCACCTAATGGAGACGGCATTAATGATAGATGGAGAATTCAGTATTTAGAAAGTTATCCTGGAGCAACAGTAGATGTATACAATAGATATGGACAAGCAGTATTTAGTAGTGAGGGGTATGATGTTGACTGGGATGGAACTGTTAATGGAAAAGCTTTGCCAATTGGAACATATTATTATATAATTAATCCGAAGAATGGAAGAAAAATAATTTCAGGTTCTATAACAATTATTAGATAAGTAATGAAGGAAAGGATTTTATTTATATTGATTTTTTTAATACCTGTTGTATCGCAGGCACAACAAAGGCCATATTATACTCAATATATAATGAACAATTATATTATCAATCCTGCTGTTGCTGGAATTGAAAACTATTGGGATGTTAAAGCTAGTCACCGTATGCAATGGGTTGGCTTAAAAGATGCACCTGTTACTACTTACTTAACCATTCATGGTCCCTTAAAAAAGAGCAATTACGAAAGAGAGTCGGCCACCACTTTTAGAGCAAGAGGAGAGAACCCTCGTGGTCAGGCATACTGGCGAGATTATACTGCTGCTGATCCTCATGCTGGAGTTGGACTTACAATTATTAACGACAATACTGGTCCATTAAATAGATTTGCTGCTTATGGCACTTATGCATATCATATTGGCCTATCTCCAAGAACCAATTTATCTGCGGGTATTTCAGCTGGCTTTACTAATTTAAGTTTAGATGCTTCTAAGTTAGATTTTGGTACAACTACAGTAGATCCGGCAGTTGCGGGAAGTGGGATAATTAACAGATTAAAACCTGATGTAAGTGCAGGGCTATGGTTGTATTCGAAAGACTTTTTTGTTGGATTATCTGCCCAACAAATTGTTCCACAAAATGTAACATTTTCAGATAATTCTGTTTCATTAACACAAGGGAAATTAGTACCTCATTTATTTTTAAGTGCTGGATATAGAATGCAAGTTTCGGATGATGTTTCTTTTTTACCATCTATGTTAATTAGGTATATCAGTCCATTACCCGTTGGTTATGATGTAAATGCAAAATTTCAGTACCAAGATATTATTTGGCTTGGAGCTTCCTATAGATATAATGATGGGTTTGCGGCTATGGTGGGAGTGAACCTTAATCATTCTATCAATATTGGATATTCTTATGATGTTCAAACCTCTAAACTAAATACGGTGAGTAGAGGTACTCATGAAATTTTAATTGGATTTCTCCTAGGAAATAAATGGGGAGATTGGTGTCCTAGAAATTTATGGTAGAATCAAACTTTTTTTATCATCCAAATATCGCAACCATCGTGTCCACTATTTCCCATCGGGCCAGCTAAATAATCAAATCCAAATTGCTTATATACCGCAACTGCTTTTTTTAATTCGGGCATTGTTTCGAGGTATACTTGCTCAAACCCTTTTTGCTTGGCTATCATTAAGCAATGGTTGATCATTTTTCTTCCTAAACCCAAGCCACGAGCTTCTTTGGAGAGATACATTTTTACTAACTCACAAGTATTTTTTGGTAATCCAACTGTTGGATAAATACCAGCGCCTCCAACAATTACACCATCTTTTAAAGCAATAAAATAAGCACTTAATGGCTCATTGATAAATAACTCGAATAAATGATCGGTAGTGCTATCATAAAAAACAGTACCTAATTTGTTAGCACCAAATTCTGTTAGCGCAGTTCTAATAATAACTGCAATTGCTGCATTGTCATTGGGCTCAATGGGTCTTATTGTAATTCCGTCCATTTTTTAATTATTCTTTCTAAATGCTTTGTATGCATTGATGAGTCCATTTGTAGAACTATCATGGTCTTTTACCATTTCGTCGTTCGATAATTCTGGCAATACTTTATTGGCCATTTGTTTTCCTAGTTCAACACCCCATTGATCGAAACTAAAAATATTCCAAATAATACCTTGCACAAAAATTTTGTGTTCGTATAGTGCAATTAGTGTTCCTAATGAGTGAGGAGTAATTTTATTTATTAAAATTGAGTTAGAGGGTTTGTTACCGGGGAAAACTTTAAATGGGGTAACTTTTTTCATTTCATCATCATTCTTATTGGCCTTCATGCCTTCCACTTTCACTTCATTTTCCGACTTCCCATTCATTAATGCTTCGGTTTGTGCAAAGAAATTCGACATTAATTTTGCATGATGATCGCCAACTAAATTGTGGCTATTTGCTGGTGCAATAAAATCGCACGGAATCATTAAAGTGCCTTGGTGTA
>JAYTXG010000211.1:0-2689 GCA_043743375.1 Sphingobacteriia bacterium | reverse complement strand
TAATATGGTTAGTTTTATTAATTGTCCGGTTGATTTAATTGTTGTTAATGAAAATAGGGCGAGGGTAAGTGCGTTTATTGTACTTTCTCTTTTGTTGTTTTATTTGAAATTTCCTAATCCAGTTATTCCTGCTGAATTTAATACCATTACTATATTTCTAGCAATTTGTATTGCAACATTTGCTTTTTTAAATCATATTAAACGTACTAAAAATGGTTAATCGATTTTTTATTTTTTTGTTTGCGCTGCCTTTAAGTTTTACCATAAACATTTCTGCTCAACAGCTAAATAGCTACGAACAAGAAATTGAACAATGGAAACTAAATAGAATCAATAGTTTAAAAAAAGATGATGGGTGGCTCAACTTAGCAGGTTTATATTGGCTTGAGCAAGGGGATAATAGTTTTGGTATTGGATTAAAAAATAAAATTATTTTTCCTAAAGGGTCTTTGCCTGAAAAAGCTGGTAACCTGATACTCAAAAATGGGGCCGTTACTTTGGTAAACGGTAAAGGAGTAAATATAAAAGTGAATAATGAAATTGTAAAGCAACGAATCATTTTTTCAATCGATTCAATAAAAACACCTGTCGTGTCTTATGGAGCATTTCACTGGACCATTATTAAGCGTGAAGATAGAATAGGAATAAGGTTGCGAAATTACAATATTGAAATAGTTAAAAAATTCAATGGTACACCACGATTTGTAACTGATTCTATTTGGAGATTTTACGCCATTTTAAAAGAACCTATTGCACCAACTACAATTCCTATTACAAATGTGCTGGGTCAAACAATTCAGATGAAATTATTGGGAAAACTAATTTTTAGTTTAAATGAAAACGTGATCTCATTAGATGCTGTGGAAGAAGAAAATCAATTATTCATCATTTTTGGCGATGCCACCAATGGTAATCAAACTTATGGAGCAGGAAGGTTTTTATACGCCGATAAACCGGATGCTTCTGGGAGAACAATTGTTGATTTTAATAAAGCATTCAACCCTCCGTGTGCTTTTACGCCCTTTGCAACTTGCCCACTTCCTCCAAAACAAAATATCATTACAATTGCAGTTACTGCAGGAGAGAAGAAGTTTGTTCAAACCAGTAATCACTAATTAAATAGGGCAGCTTATTTTGTTTTTAATGTATAATTTCATAATTTACCAGTTCAAGTGAATTGCCTTACCTGATAACTAATTATTATGAATCTATTTAAAGTTGTTTCAATAAAGCTTTTGGCTCTTATTATACTGCCATCGTTATTTTGTGTACCTGCTTTTGCTCAAACCAATAAAAAATTTGATTCTATTTATATAGAAAAATTGAAAAAAGAGGCGACAATTTCAGTTGATGGTAAACAAAAAGCTATACAAGAAATGGTGGATATGGTTTTTAGCTTTGGTGAACTTGGGTTTCAAGAAGTTGAAACTTCAAAATACCTAATAAGTGTTCTAGAAAAAAATGGATTTACTGTTGAGAGAGGAATTTCAAATATACCAACTGCTTGGATGGCAAAATGGGGTAGTGGTAGTCCTGTAATTGCTCTTGGCAGTGACTTAGATTGTATTCCTAAAGCTTCTCAAAAGCCAGGTGTTGCCTATAAAGATCCAATTGTAGAAGGCGCTCCAGGACATGGAGAAGGACATAATTCTGGTCAGTCAGTTATAATTTTTGCTGCAATTGCAGTAAAAGAATTAATGCAAAAAAATAATATTCAGGGTACTTTAGTTATTTGGCCTGGGGTGGCAGAAGAATTGGTTGCAAGTAAAGCTTGGTATGTACGTGATGGATATTTTAAAAATATTGATGCTTGTATTTTTACACATGTTAGTGGAAATTTTGGAAGCGATTATGGCGATAATGGTGGTAATGGTTTAGTATCCGTTAAATTTTCTTTTGATGGAGATGCAGCTCATGCTGCTGGTGCTCCTTGGAGAGCAAAAAGTGCGCTTGATGCTGTTGAGCTCATGGATATTGGATGGAATTTTAAACGAGAACATTTAAAGCCAACGCAAAGGAGCCACTATGTTATTACAGATGGAGGCGATCAACCTAATGTTGTACCCTCCAAAGCTGCTGTATGGTATTATTTTAGAGAAAGAACTTATGACGATATAAAAAGTATGTATGAGGATGGAATTAAAATTGCAGAAGGTGCAGCCTTAATGACGGGTACTAGGTTTTCTTATCAAATTATTGGAACAGCTTGGCCTGGCCATTTTAATAAAGTGCTTGGTGAAACAATGCAGGCTAATATAATGAGAGTTGGAATGCCAACTTGGTCTGATGATGATCAATTATTAGCAAAAGCCACACAAAAATTAATGGAGGCACCTAAAAAAGATAATCTTGGTGATCCTATTGATGGATTAAGATCTAGTATCAAACCTTTAAAAGGCTCAGTACCTTTTTCTTGGGGTGGTGGGTCTGATGATATAGCAGATATTTCTTGGAATTTACCAACCATTGTTTTATCGTACCCTGCAAATATTCCAGGATTAAAAGGGCATCATTGGGGAGATGCAATCGCCATGGCTACACCAATTGCCCATAAGGGATGTGTTGCAGGTGCTAAAGCAACTGCATTAACTTTAATTGATTTATTCACAAAACCAGAATTAATAGTGAAGGCCAAAGAATATTTTACCAATGTTCAAACTAAAGATGTAAAATACATACCATTCATTAC
>JAYTXG010000210.1:0-4911 GCA_043743375.1 Sphingobacteriia bacterium | reverse complement strand
TATTTTGCCTGTTATTTTTTGATGGATGGAATTAGTGGATGGGTGGGGATTTTTGCCAGATCAATATTATTTTCTGGAATAATGATTATTGCTATATTCCAACTTAATTTAACACCGGATGCTACGCAGTTATTGGATAATTTAAAGAAGAGAATGATTTTTTAAATAATCGTTTCAGTTTAATATTTTCCTCCACCTCTAAACTTTGGTTTCCAATATTTATCATTCATACTGCTTATTGTTACTCCAACCGAAGTAGAAGCGTGCAAAAACTTATTATTTTGCAAATAAACTCCAACATGCGAAATTGATTTACCGCTGTAACCAAAAAACACTAGGTCTCCTTCCTGTAAATCTTCTTCTTCAACTCTTTTACTAAAATTATATTGATCCTGAGCTGTTCTGGGTAAATTAGTTTTATAGATACTGCTCATAACAAGGGTTGAAAAACTAGAGCAATCAATGCATTTTTCGGAATTTCCACCTATGCAATACCTTGTTCCCCACCATTTGTCTATCAACTCTAGTAAAGGGATATTGCTTAATTTTCTTACAGGAACATCAAATAATGGTGCATATTTAATTTGAAGATAATTGGCTTTTTCTTCTTCTGCTTTAATCGTATTCTTAAAATTACCGCTTTTTTTGTTAGAATTACTTGCAACACTTGTAGTTTTATGATTTGTGGTTATTTTAGTACCTAGTGTTACCTCAATTCCATTTATAAATTCTCTGTTTTCTTTACCGTATTTTTTGGTGTTAATGGCTGACCCCGATCTATCTGTACTGGTTACTTTTCGCACAGATCTGCAGCTTGCAAATGCAAGCAGACAAGTTATTGATATTATATATGAATTCATTCTCATATAAAATGCAATTTAAGCAAAAAGCTATGCTTGCTTGTTAATTTTTAAAAGATAGTGATTACTAGTCGGTTTAGATAGCGCTTTGTGGAAAACTGCAACTTGGTAAAGGGTCTATTTATGCGATATTTGATTAAATGCCTCAATTTTCTCATTTACACGTACATACTCAATATTCATTACTAGATGGCGCCGCTAGCATTGCTAATTTATATAAAAAAGCGGCTAATAATAACATGCCTGCATTGGCTATTACCGACCACGGTAACATGTTTGGAGCATTTGATTTTGTGAATCAAGCATGGAAAAATACCAAAATAGTAGGAAGAGATGCCAATGGAAAAGATATACTTGAGCCTGCTGTAAAACCAATAGTTGGGTGCGAGTTTTATGTTGTAAAAGATCGTCATATTAAATCTTTTACCAAAGACCTAAAAGACAGTCGATTTCACCAAGTACTCCTAGCAAAAAATAAAATTGGTTACCAGAATTTAGTCAAGCTTTCTTCTTTAGGTTATATCGAAGGAATGTATAGTAAATACCCTCGAATTGATAAGGAACTCATTGAAAAATACCACGAAGGTTTAATTGCAACAACCTGTTGTATTGGTGCATATGTACCACAAACAATTTTACATCAGTCAGAAGAAGTAGCAGAAAAAGAATTTAAATGGTGGCTCAATTTATTTGGAGAAGATTATTATATAGAAATACAAAGACATAATATTAAAGAGCAGGAAATTATTAATAATACACTTTTGCAATATGCAAAAAAATACAATGTTCCTGTTATTGCTACCAATGATAGTCACTACGTTGACCAGTCAGATGCTAATGCGCACGATATTTTATTGTGTATTAATACTGGTGAAAAGCAAAGTACTCCTGGGTTCGATGATTTTGTGAATGATGAAGTACAAGTTAAAAACAGAAGATTTAAATTTCCCAATGATCAATTTTATTTTAAAACACAGGAAGAGATGCAACAACTCTTTCATGATATTCCCGAATCAATAGATAATACCAATCAAATTGTAGACAAAGTAGAAGTACTTAACTTAAAAAAAGATATTCTTCTACCCGCCTTCCCTATTCCTACTTCATTTCAGATTCATAAGGATGCAAATATGAATCAGTGGGAGTTTTTAAAACACTTAACAGAAGAAGGTGCCAAAAAAAGATACGCCAATTTAACTACTGAAATACAAGAGCGGATTGATTCTGAGCTGTTCACTATTCGTACCATGGGCTTTGCAGGATACTTTTTAATTGTGAGCGATTTTATAAAAGCCGGAAGAGAAATGGGTGTTTTTGTAGGACCCGGTAGAGGTTCTGCTGCGGGTAGTGTTGTAGCATTTTGCATTGGTATTACCAATATCGATCCAATGAAATACAACTTACTTTTCGAGCGTTTTTTAAATCCTGATCGTAAGAGCATGCCCGATATAGACACCGATTTTGATGATGAAGGCAGGCAGAAAGTAATTGATTATGTAGTAGATAAATACGGTAAGAGTCAAGTTGCACAGATCGTAACTTATGGTACCATGGCCGCAAAAATGAGTATTAAAGATGTAGCACGTGTATTAGATCTTCCCCTATCAGAAAGTAATATGTTGGCTAAGCTGGTACCAGATAAACCAGGCACCGAATTACGAAGGGTATTAAAAGCACCTATAACTATTAAAGAGGGATTAAATTCTTTAGAAGAAAAAGAAGGATATCAGCCAGAAGATATTGAGAATGTAAAAAAGCTGAGAGAAATTTATAAGGGGAATGATATACGTTCGCAAGTATTGAGAGAGGCTGAACGTTTAGAAGGTTCTGTGCGTAATACAGGAATTCATGCCGCAGGAATTATCATCGCTCCAAGTGATCTTACTGATTTACTGCCTGTAGCAACACAAAAAGATTCTTCTTTGTGGATCACGCAAATTGAAGGAAATATAATTGAAGATGCAGGTGTATTAAAGATGGACTTTCTCGGACTTAAAACTCTTTCTATTTTAAAAACCGCATTAGAATTAATTAAGCAGAACCATGAAGTTGTAATTGATTTAGATAGTATTCCTTTAGATGACGAAAAAACATTTCTTTTATACCAACGAGGTGAAACAAATGCTACATTTCAATTTGAGAGTGTTGGATTACAAAAATATTTACGCGAATTAAAGCCAGATAAGTTTGAGGATCTCATTGCAATGAACGCGTTGTACCGCCCCGGTCCTATTGCGTATATTCCAAAATATATAGACCGTAAGCATGGTAAAGAACCCATTACTTATGATATAGAAGATACCAAAGAATATTTAGCAGAAACCTATGGTATTACTGTTTATCAAGAGCAGGTAATGTTGCTTAGTCAGAGCTTGGCAGGTTTTACCAAAGGCGATGCCGATGTTTTGCGCAAAGCGATGGGTAAAAAACAAAAATCGGTACTCGATAAAATGAAGGCCAAGTTTGTATCAGGCGCAACTAAAAAAGGGTATGCGGCAGATAAACTCGAAAAAATTTGGACCGATTGGGAAGCTTTTGCTCAGTATGCATTTAATAAATCTCATTCTACTTGTTATGCAATGGTTGCATATCAAACTGCTTATTTAAAAGCGCATTATCCTGGAGAATATATGTCTGCTGTACTTAATCACCAAGGTAATATCGAAAAGATTACCTTCTTTATGGAAGAATGTAAAAGAATGGGTATTAAAGTACTCGGGCCAGATATTAATGAATCACTTAAAGGGTTTGCTGTAAATAAAAAAGGAGAAATTCGTTTTGGTTTAGGTGGCTTAAAAGGAGTGGGAGAAATGGCCATCGAAAATTTAATTTCAGAACGAAAAAAAAATGGCATCTACTCCAATATTTTTGATTTTGTAAAAAGAGTTTCTCAAAAAAGTTTGAATAAAAAATCTATTGAAAGCTTGGCTTACTCGGGTGCTTTCGATTGCTTTCCTGTTTTTCATAGAGCACAATATTTTAAAATTGCTGACGGAGATAGAGTTAATGGATTAGAAAAAATAATTGCATACGGACAGCAGCAGCAGAGTGCATCTACGAATAGTACCAATACATTATTTGGAGATTTACCAAGTGCAATGACGATAGTAACGCCAAAAATCCCTAATTGCGAACCATGGACTTTAACCGAGTTATTGAATTACGAAAAAGAAGTTACAGGGATGTTTATGAGTGGGCATCCATTGGATCATTTTAAATTTGAATTAAAGCATTATGAGATTACTAATATTGCCGATTTTAATGAAATAAAAGATTCTATTGCAATGCTGTCCAACCCCGGTAAAATGATACGGGTTGCGGGCTTAGTTACAGATGTACAACATCGGGTTACCAAAACCGGAAAAAATTTCGGATCATTTACTATTGAGGACTTTAGTGGTAAAACAGAGTATATTTTATGGAGTGAAGATTATGTAAAGTTTCAAAATTACTTAGAGAAGGGATTAAATATTTTATTGAATGGATTTTTTAGAAACCGCTATAACCAACCCAATGTATTTGAATTTAAGATCAATACGATGTCGTTATTAGAAACGGTAAAGCAACAATTAACGCGCAGTGTAGAAATTAGCTTGCATCCAAGTGCATTAACAGAAGCTATGGTGCAATTTATGGAGAAAAATACCCGCTCTTACCCAGGTAAATCTACCTTAAAGTTTAACGTATATGAGCCAAAAGAAAATTTACGTGTAAGTATGTTTACCATTGAAAAAGGTTTTCAAATGAACGAAGAAATGGCAGATTACTTAATGAATAATTTAGATGTAGATGTGAAAGTGGGATTAGTGGGATAATGATATCATAAAAAAATTTACATTTCACCAGTTTTAAATTGGGGAATTGCCATCTTATTCTTTGGGTTTTAATCGATTTTTTAAAAATGGTGACTGAAAAGGTTTAATTACGGACCAGTAGAATGGCTATGGCGTTCTACTACTTTCTTCAAATAGTATCCGATGATGAAACGTTATACTGTCCGCTTGTCAGTTTAATTGACCAAAACAATCTAATCACATCGGTGGAAAAGTCA
>JAYTXG010000209.1:0-8423 GCA_043743375.1 Sphingobacteriia bacterium | reverse complement strand
AACTACACTTAAAAATGTGCAGACGAAATTTCCTGACCCAAAGTTTATTGTCATTTCACATAGCGACTGGAACAATAGAAACTCATTAAAACATTCAATGAAATTGGCGAGAAAATTGAAAAAGAAAAAAAACTACCGCTAACAAAAGTATTACAGCAATTTTAACCCGACCCTCCTGGCCGACATTCCAAATAACTTTTCACAATCTGAAAAAAGTTTTCAAAAAAATTTGCGAAACCGAAAAGTTGCACATATATTTGCAACCGATTAGTTTCTCAAACATAAATTTAAACAAAATGAGACGGGACATTTTTCAGGCAATAGCCGACCCGACAAGACGGGCTATAATCATCTTAATTGCATTGCAGGCAATGACACCGAACGCCATTGCTGAAAACTTCAACACCACCCGGCAGGCCGTTTCTAAACACCTTCGCATTTTGACAGAATGTGAACTGGTAAAACATGAACAACAAGGCAGGGAAATTTATTACTCACTTGAAATTGAAAAAATGAAAGAGATTGATAAATGGTTAGCCCAATTTAGAAAAATTTGGGAAACCCGATTTAATCAACTGGACACAGTATTATCAACAATTAAAAAACAGAAAAAATGAAAAACAATTTGCTATTTGATTTTACCATTAACAAAGCAACAAAAACTGTATTCGTAAACAGAGAATTTGATGCAGCGCTTCCCTTAGTTTGGCAAGCATTTACCGACAAAGATATTCTTGACCAATGGTGGGCTCCTGAACCTTGGAAGGCGAAAACAAAATTTATGGATTTTAAAGTTGGTGGACGAAGGTTCTATGCGATGGTAAGCCCCGAGGGACATGAGCATTGGTCACTTCAAAAATACACTTCCATTAGTCCGAAGACCAATTTCAAATATTTGAATGCCTTTGCCGACAAAGATGAAAACCCTCAATTGCCAGGTTCTGATTGGGAATTGAATTTCAGTGAACAAAACGGAATAACAAAAGTCAGTATTTCAATTTACAATGAATCCCTTGAACGCATGGAAAAGATGATTGAAATGGGCTTCCAAGGAGGATTTACTATGGGACTAAATCAATTAGAAAAACTACTAAAGTCATTTTAAGTTTAACTAAATAAATTCATAATTAAATAAAATAACAATTAACAATCAATCAAAATGGAAATTAAAAAAATAACAACATTCCTTTGGTTCAACAACCAAGCCGAAGAAGCAGCAAAATTTTATTGCGCTATCTTCAAAAATTCAAAAATTATTAACACAAATCCAATGATGTCAACATTTGAGTTGGAAGGGCAACGATTTACGGCAGCCAATTTCGGACCTCAATTCAAATTTAATGAAGCCATTTCTATTTTCGTGAATTGCGAAACACAAGAAGAAGTTGACTACTTCTGGAACAAGCTTTCCGAAGGAGGAAGCGAAGGACAGTGTGGGTGGCTGAAAGACCAATTTGGTTTGTCGTGGCAAATTGTTCCAACTATTCTTACAAAGTTGATGAGTGACCCAGCAAAATCTGAAAGTGTTGTAAAAGCATTTATGCAAATGAAAAAAATTGACATTGAAAAATTACAACAAACGTATGATGGAAAATAGTTTCCAAACAATCAAAAAACAATTTAGATGAAATCCAAAAAAATAAAAAAGTGGACTTATGCAGTTTTTGTATTTAATTTAACAGGTGCAATATATGCACACATTTGTATGTCAGACCCCACAAGTGATACAATGTGACCATTGTTCTTTTTGATTTTTTTGGTTGGCTCTTACATTTTTTATCGTAAGAAATTAAACACAACTGTATAAAGTGTGGTAAAAGTATTCAAAACAAATGTTTAGCGAGTTGGCAAAGCAAAAATTCTTATTCAAGAACTTGCTGAACATTTTCCGAAATACAAAATAAATTTAGACTTATACGACTGCGATAAAATTTTAAGAGTGCAGGGTGAAACTATTTTAACAGAACAAATAATTGATATTATAACCTCTTTTCAATACAAGTGCAAACTTTTCACGACAGCCCTTCGAGCAAAAAGAGACACATCCGCTAACATTATGGCGTGTAAATTTACCAAACCTCTTTTGATGGTGTAAAACCCGCCTGCAGCAGGAGTAATAAAACAATTTTTTAAACAAATAAAATGGCACGAATTTAAAAAAAGGAATTCTCTATTGAACAACATGTTTAACATTAAAAACACCATCTACTTCTTCAATCGCAACAAAGCTTCTAAAAAATAATAATCGGCATAAATAATAGAAACATCAATCTCCTTTAGAGCTGGCTTGTTACCTGTTGAATGCAATAAAAAGGCATGATTGGTTTCTTTGCTTAAATACAGATCGGTTGATAATTCTTTAATCATTGCTTTTGCTGCATTCTTATATTTTTTTGCTTGTAAAGTATCACTAATAAAATCCGATAGCTCTATTAAAGCAGATGCAGCTACTGCAGCAGCAGACGCATCTTTAGGTGCATTAGGAATAGCAGGATCTTTAAAATCCCAAAAAGGAATTCGGTCTTTTGGTAAATTATTTAAATAAAAATCAGCAGCTCTAATTGCTGTTTGTAAAAAAGGTTCAAATTTTGTTTCTCTATATGCCATGCTGAACCCATAAATAGCCCATGCCTGACCTCTAGCCCAAACGCTATTATCGGCATATCCTTGGTGTGTAACTCCTTTAATAAACTTTCCGGTTATACTATCATAAAATACTACATGATACGTACTAAAATCTGGTCTGAAATGGTTTTTCATTGTTACCTCGGCATGCCTAAATGCTATATCGTATAATTTTTTACTCCCACCGTTTTTAGCAGCCCAAAACAATAATTCTAAATTCATCATATTATCTATAATAGTATGATGTGGCCACCCATTTTGTTTAACTCTATATGGCCATGACAAAATGGTTCCTACCGCAGAATTATATAGTGTAGCCAATGAATCTGCTGCTCTTAATAGAATAGCTTTATAAGCGGCATTCTTCATTAACCTGTAACCATTACCATAACTACAGTAAAATTGAAAACCCAAATCATGACTAGATACTCGGTGATCAATTACACCACCAATTAATTCGGTAGATTTTTCTGCTTGAACCTTCCAATAATTGTCTTTCGTAGCCTCAAAAAGATACCATTCAATACCTGGCCAAAAGCCACTTCGCCAATTATAAATATCATTATTAGCCCATACTTTTTTCCCGCTATCAATTATAACTGGTAACTTATTTTTTCCGAAGTTTTCAGCTACCGTTTTTTTAGCTTGTTTTTCAAAATAAGTTACTAATTCTTTTTTGGAGATAGATTGCTTTTTATCTTGAGCAAAAATTGAATTACTCATAACTATTAAAGAAAATAAAGTTGCAATTTGACTTATTTTAAAACTGTTCATTTATTATTTTTTAGTAGTCGAATTTAATTTTTTATACTCGCGGTCCATATAGTTAATCATGTAATCTTGCATTTTCTTTAAAGCAACAGCATATTCTTTTTTGCCTACCACATTTACTTTTTCCAACGGATCTTTCTGGTAATCGTACAATTCAGCACCTATTAATAAATTTTTATTAAATACTTGGCTGCTTCTCCACCTGCTTTTCATCCAAATTGTGTACCTGTATTGAGTGGTTCTTAAAGAATAACCCATAAATTCAGCATCAGCATATCCCAATCTTTCCGATTCACTTACTGCTCCACTTCTTGGATATTGACTAACAGAATATTCTTTAATTACCGTTAATGGTTTTTTCATTGCAGGTACCAAACTTTTACCATCTAAATTGGCAGGAATTTTTACATTGGCCAAATCACAAAGTGTTGGAAAAATATCTACAAATTCAGTTGGTGATTTTACAGTAGATGAAGCTAGGCCTGGTGCAGATATAATTAATGGAGCTCTTGCAGCATTTTCAAAATTGCTGTGCTTACACCATAAATTATGATCGCCTAAATGCCAGCCATGATCTCCCCATAATACAATGATGGTATTATTGGTTAATCCTAATGAGTCTAACGTATTTAAAACAATACCCAATTGAGCATCGGTATATGAAATTGCTGCGTAATAACCATGTATCAATTCTTTTTGCTTTTCTACCGACAAGCTCAAGCCAGGTTTTTGATCAGTGTAAGAATTGATAGGATCTATATCAGAATAAGCCCTTAATTCTCCTGCATTGTGATAAGCAATTGGTACTGCATTTTCTGTAGGTTGTTGAAATGGAGCCAACGGCATTTTTTCTCTGTCATACAAATCCCAATACTTTTTAGGAGATACAAAAGGCAAATGTGGTTTTGAAAATCCTACTGCCAGAAAAAATGGTTCATTTTTTTTACTCAACCCAATGAGTATACTTTTAGCCATTTTTGCATGTACCCCATCGGCATATGCATCATCAGGTACATCTACACTTTCTACTGAAGGTTTCACTTTAATCAATGCATCAGTTGTAGCTGCCTCTCCTTTTAAACCTTTGGCATTAGCTTCTTGTAAAGCTTTTTTTGCCAATTCTTTTGTTGCAGGATTTTGATAATAATTATTGGCAGGTTCCCCAGTTTGTTTCGAGTACAAAGATTTATCGGTTTGATAATAAGGTATACTCCAAGATGGCTTATCAAAATATTTATCTACACAACGAATATCATATACTTTTCCTATTCCCTGCGTGGAATATCCTTGTGAAATAAAATATTGAGGTATACTTAGTATATCAGGATTCATATCCCTCATTTTTGTTTTGAGATCCCAAATTTTAGTATAATCAGGCCGCCTGCCTGTCATAATACTTGCACGGGTAGGACCGCAAACTGCCTGCTGGCAATAGTTTGCAAAGAATACAGTGCCGTTTTTTGCAATCCGATCTATATTGGGCGTTTTAATCATCTTATCGCCGTAGCAGCCTAGTATGGGCTTTAAATCATCTATAGCAATAAACAATATATTTGGCTTTGACTTATTTTGCGCAAGTATATTTGATAGATTAAAAAGACAAAGAATTATCAATATTGAAAAAAATATTTTGCATTTCATACTCAATTATTTGTGTGTTTTTTTAAATTCAACAATAATATTATTCAACGGAATATCACTTATATTCTTCACAACATGCACAAATCTCTTGTGCTCCCGGGTCGAGCCCTTCTTCAAACACTCGGAATTGATCATCTTCATAAACTATTTTATTAACTACCAAAGCATGTTTTAAAATAGCAGGATAATTTTTATCTGATTTGTTAATAGCACAACTTTGAGCTGATAACCCATAAAAGCCAGCATTGCTTTTAACTAATAAAGGGTCGACTTTTGTGATAATATATGGGGCTGAAGCATCTTTAGGGTCGGGCCACCAATAACCTCCTTCCGAATAAAAAATATGAAGGCCTCCAGCAGATCTCACACATTGCTCAGCTGTAACGATAATTGGAAGTTGATTAATAGACCATTTTGCATTGTAAATAATATCCGTTTTTAAAGTAGTGGATACCATTTTTACCAAACTAGCATCACTTGTTTGTGCATTTAATTGTATCACCAATTGCACAAAAAATATTCCTGTTATAAAAGTCTTACCCATATTTGACTAATTTTTATAAATCAACTCATTAAAATCTGAATGAGGTATTTGAGCACTCAACTGATTGCTTATACTTTCATAACCTGCATTCAAATATTTACCTGATGACATTTTTAATATTTTGTTTGTTTCATCATATTTTTTTTTCTCTATCTGCTCATACTTCCACTCTTGCTCATTTTTAATAAATGGCACTAACCAATTAATACATTTTTGGATACTTTTTCCATCTTTTGTTTCATAGCCCCATAAATCAACTCCAGCTTTTTCTGCTAATCTTGCATTTAAACAAAATCCTAATAAATTCATATTAGTATAACTCCAAGATTTTGTTCTCTCTAATTCAAATGGCTGACTACCATCAGATTTTAACTGTTTTGCCATTCTTTGTTTTACAGTATCAATTTGGATTTTGGCTAAATCCATTCGATTTGTAAAAAGTGATAAAGCAATTACTTGTACACTATAATAGGTACCGTGATTATTATGTGCAACTAATTCTTCTCTACCATTTTTACTTTCGATAAGCCAAGTTAAAAACTGAGAACACCAATTTTTAAAACCATTATCATTTTGATTTGTCCAACTAGAGGAGCCTTCTAATAATATAGCACCATCCATTACCCGATACAATTGTCTTGTTTCAATAATTCCAATACCTCTACCAGTGTTAATTCCTGGTATAGCTTGACCAAAATCTAAGTTAGGGTTCATAAGAGTTGCCGTATCTATAAACCAGGTTTTTAATAATTTTGTAGCATATTGAGCATACTTTTCATCCTTACTAAAATAATAAGACAGCGCTAAAGTTTCTACATCTACCAACATTTCATCAAACTCCTGTGAATCTGTAATATCAAAATAAGTGGGATTTCTTAAACCATCTTTTCGAATGTATGGTAAGCCATCAGGTTTAGTTGGATCAGGCCACCAATAAGGGCCAGTACTCATGTAATCATGCTTATTTCCGCTAGAAGGCATTTGCTTTTTATGCATTACTGAATAAAGCTTTCCTACTTTAATAATTTTATCAGCATTTCGCAAACAATTTTTGAGTGCATGTAACTTTACATCATTTGTATTAGCTAAAATAATTGATTTATTTACTGCTAAAACCGTACCATCTAATACAATTGTTTTTGGAACTGTTTGAGCAATAGCTGCATTATAAAAACTAAATAATGCTATAAATAAGGGTGTAATAAATTTAATTTTACTTTTCATTTTATTAATTTATTTTTCTTGAGCAGTTACTAGTGCCCTAGGTCTATTTGGTATTCCGGGTTTTATCATAGCTGCTTTTTTAATGATGTCAGCTGCTTCTTTTACAATGGACTTCATTGCTGGGTTTTTTACCTGATTTATATATTCACCTACATTATTTTTAAGATATAATTCAATTCCTCTTTCATCATTATCCCAACTGGTATAGCGCCATTGTTGAGCAATTATAGTTTTACTTAATATATCTTTCCTAGTTGATGTATCAAAATGATACACCATAGATTTTGCGTATTTTAAATTGAATGCAGCATTTGTTGTTAAAGCTTTAGCAAGAGAATAACCATCTAAATCAGAATTCTTCTCGAATCCGCAGAGTTCTAAAAGTGTTGGATAAATATCAACTAACTCCACAGGTGAATTAACAACTTTCCCTTTTGTAATTTGTCCACCAGCAAAAATCATAGGCACTCTTGTAGAATTATCAAAAGCACTTAGTTTAGCCCATAATCCATTATGATCGCCCAAATGAAATCCATTATCCCCTACTAAAACAACAATTGTATTATCCCATAATTTTAAGGTATCTAACTGATTCATAAGCTGCCCAATTTGATAATCAGTAGATGAAATACATGCGTAATAAGCTTTCATAGCTTCTACTCTTGTATTAGGTTGTTCAAAGCCAGTTAGTTCTGTTTGCATTGCAATGGCAGGTATATCTTTCATTGCAGGTTCTTTAGTAATTTTTATTTTTGCAGTATCATATAAATCAAAAAATCTTTTTGGTGCTGTCCACGGCAAATGGGGTTTATGAAAACCTACAGCTAAAAAAAATGGTTGTTTTGTAGTTGACTTTGTATTTATAAAATTAGCAATCGTAACCCTATTCATACCATCACGTGTTAATGAACCATCGCCATCTAATATTTGCCAAACTGGTTTGCCATCAGCTCCATCAGCCCTATTTTTTAAAGCACTTAATTCTTGTGGATCTTTACTTGGGCCATCTTCATAAAAATCCCATGATTGTGCATCATTCATTTTAATATTATGAAATACTTTACCAGCACCCGCAGTGAAATAACCCTTTTTACGAAAATATTCTGGCATAAAAATACCTTTTGGCAAAACAGCTCTGGCAGAAGTGGTAAGATTGTATATGCCAATATTTTCTGGCCGTTTACCTGATAAAAAAGAGGCTCTGCTAGGATTACACAAAGGGTATTGGCAATAACTTCTATCAAAACGAACTCCCATTTTAGCTAACCTATCTATATTAGGAGATTTTACATTTGGATCGCCATAACAACCCAACATAGTGTTTAAATCATCTACTACAATAAATAATACATTAGTTGGAGTTTTTTGCGCTGCAAGAGATTTACAAATCAACAAACCTGTAATTAATATTTTAGAAATAAAATTGATTGACATTTAATGTTTTATTAGTCTTTAGTTTAACAAGCATATTCCTTATCTCTCAATGAAATCACGTTCCCATTTATTGTATAGTATTTTCCCTTTTCTTGAGTATTCCAATATATACCAAACCCAAAATCTGATGGTGCCAGCGGAAGTTGCCCACACAATGGAGCAGTATAACAATGATTAAATTGAA
>JAYTXG010000208.1:0-1601 GCA_043743375.1 Sphingobacteriia bacterium | reverse complement strand
AGTATTGAGTGAAATAAGCAACCAACTTCCCGAAACTGCCAATCAATTTGGACATATAATTTATGAATATGATTCTCAAAAAAATAAGGCGGAATACCCTTTTAGAAAATACGATATAACTGGAGGCCAAATTAAAGATGCATTGATGGGCTTGGTAGCCAATCCACGGCCTTTTTTAGTAGATACCTGTTATGTGTATTTGTATCAAATGGGTAGGCAGGCTTTTGAATTAAACCCTGCTGACCCATTACTCATTTCAACAGATAGTATTGACGCTTTAAACAAAGACAGTTATTCTATTATTAATGAAAATCAACAGTTGAGGCTGCAATTGTCTGCATTACAAAAAGAAAAGAAAGGTGTAGCCAATGAAAAATTAAAATACTATCGATTTATTCTAGTACCAATTTGCATGTTGCTATTCATAGGGTTACTATTTTTAGGGCAGCAACAAAAAGAGGTAACCAATAATTGGAATACAATAAAAGCAGATTTTAATTTACTGCCTTATAAGGTTACACAAGCAGAAATAGATAGCTTAGAGGGTGTTTGGCTTTGTTACACAAGTTCGCCTCAAGCAAGAATTTCTGATCCTAATCGGTTTCATAAAGTAGTGGCCAATATTATTGAGATAAAATATAAAAATGGATATTTTAGCTACTACCGTTATGGCGCAAGCTTTAATCATGTAGGCTATATACAGTTCGAGTCTCCGCATATTATTTCTATCCACTCTAAGATAAAAAATTCAACTAACAAAGTAGAATATCCCCGACACAGTTTACTTAGTTTGGATTCAAAAAACAGTTTTTTTGATGCCATTTCAGCTTCTTGGAATTTTGATGCGGGCAACAATAACAGAATTATTGGAATTAGAGAAGTGTATACAAAATTGGGTAAAGGCGGACAATTAGAAGAAGTACTTAACTCACCAGAAAATGCAAGTTGTCAGTGTAAAATTATTCATTGGATTCAACCCTACAAAACGAAAAAAACATTTTATCTTAAAAATATTTTACTCGATTCTATAAAAGATAATTCGCTTAAAGAATTAATTGATGAAAAGTCAATTCTATTAAAAGACCCTGAAGAAGGGTTGATCATTATAAAAAAATAAAGGAATGAACTTCAATGAAGCCATCCCTTTATTATATTTAATTTATAAAAATTATTTAAAAGTAAGAATACCTAAATCAGTTACCACACCTGTTGTAACAGCTACATTCGTAAAAGTGGTATCTCGGTATAAACCCGCAGTCGCACGGAAGGATACTTTATACGTTGCAGCTGGTAACCCTCTTAGTAAATATGCACCAGTTAAGAGATCTGCAGGTGTAGAGGAAATTGTATCGTTTACATTGGCTATTGCAAATACCCATCCATTTGCTAATATAGGTAGCGTAAATCCTTTGATCGCACCAGTTTCGGCCTGTGTAAAGGTTCTGATAACAGGTTTCAGAATGTAGGAGCCATTACCAGTTTGTACTATAGATCTTGCTGCATCAAAATCAATCCAGATGCGGTAATCGATACCTGCAATCAGGTCTGCCTTGATTTGTAATTTTAAACCTGACTGTTGTGCAGAAGGAGTTGATAAAGGA
>JAYTXG010000207.1:0-3221 GCA_043743375.1 Sphingobacteriia bacterium | reverse complement strand
TTAATGCAGCTGATGCAGATGCATCCACATGAATTTTGCTTAACCGCATCTGCAAAAGAATTAAAAAAATTAGAAGGATTTAAACACCGAACTTTTAATACAACCGATCTTCTATATTGTATTGAATTTTTG
Source organism: Sphingobacteriia bacterium (assembly GCA_043743375.1). Taxonomy (GTDB): domain Bacteria; phylum Bacteroidota; class Bacteroidia; order Chitinophagales; family Chitinophagaceae; genus Sediminibacterium. The sequence goes on along the minus strand of JAYTXG010000207.1, from coordinate 3,089 downwards.
AACCACCACTATAAATCCCACGATTCGCTGGAAGATGCATTTTTAAAAAATAAGCAACCCCCTAATTCTATTTATGATGCATTGATTCAATTTCATGAGAACTTTTTTTCATTAGAAGACGCTCCAAATAGAACAAGAAAACATATATCTACTCCTGCAAAAGGTTCTACCTGTAAGCGTTTGAACATGTTCTTACGTTGGATGGTTCGCAAAGACAACAACGGTGTTGACTTCGGTATATGGAATAAAATTAAACCAGCTCAATTAATCTGCCCTATTGATGTTCATGTAGCTAGGGTTGCAAAACGCTTTAATCTTTTAGAAAGAAAACAGGTGGACTGGCAAGCTGCGGAAGAGCTCACCAGTTACCTAAAAAAGTTAGATCCTAACGATCCAGCAAAATATGATTTTGCATTATTCGGATTGGGTGTTATTGAAAAATATTAATCTATTTTAATTCAAATGTTCCATTAAGCGTTTGTTTAGAATTTCCTCCAACAAATACTCCAAACTTTCCAGCTTCTAATTTTGTATTTCCGTTTTCGTCGGAAAAAGACAAGTCTTTTGCACTGAGTATAAATTGAACTGTTTTGCTTTCTCCAACTTTTAAATTAATTTTTTGAAATCCTTTTAATTCTTTTACAGGTCTAATAATTGAAGCTGTAAAATCGCGGAAATACAATTGTACCACTTCATCACCATCATAATCTCCTACATTTTTAACGGTAACATTTACTTTTAAAGTGCCCTCTTTTTGTATTTCAGCAGCACTCAATTGTAAATTTGAATAATCAAATTTTGTATAGCTTAATCCATATCCAAATGGATACAATGGTTCATTTGGAATATCGCGGTAGCGCGACCTCCAAGCGCCATTACCAGTTTCTGGAGCAGGGCGATTGGTATTAAAATGATTATAGTAAACAGGTATTTGTCCCACTGCATACGGAAAACTCATGACTGTTTTACCTGATGGATTATATACACCAGTTAACATATCTGCTATTGCATTTCCGCCTTCGGTGCCAAGTATCCAACACTGCACAATTGCAGCACTTAAATCCTGTATTTGAGTTAATACCAATGGCCTTCCACTATTTACTAAAACAACAATTGGCTTGCCAGTTTTTTGTAAAGCTTTTAATAATTGAACCTGGGCATCTGGAATATTAATATTCGACAATGATCTTTCTTCACCAGCTAATTTTCCACTTATTCCAACAGTAACTACAACAACATCAGCGGAGTTTGCAGAAGCCACTGATTGGTTTATTAATTGATCATCTGTAGTGTTATCCAAATTATAGCCAGCAGTATAATCAACTGCAGAAGCTCCTAACTTATTAGTTAATCCTTCATAAACACTTACCGCATCGTTTGCAACACCTTTAGCCACCCAAAAATCAAAAAGGTCTTCTTTGCTTTTTGCATAACTACCAACTAAAGCAACTTTTTTAGTGCTCGATTTTAATGGAAGAACTTGATTGTTATTCTTTAATAAAACAATTGAACTTTTTGCAGCTTTAAGTGCTTCTGCTCTATTTTCTGGAGTAAATAAAGTTGCTTTTTCTCGAGCTTCATCAGAAAATTTATATGGATCATCGAATAATCCTAATTTAAATTTAAAATAAAGCACTTTACTCACTGCATCATCAACTTGCTTCATGGTAATTTTTCTTTCTTTTACCAATGCAGGTAGATGTTCTATAACAACTTTTGATTCCATATCCATCATGCTGCCTGCATTTAATGCTTTAAGAGCAGCATCTTTTTCATTGGCCGCATAACCATGATTAATCAATTCTCTAAAAGAACCCCAATCGCTAACTATCAATCCTTTAAAGCCCCATTTCTTCTTTAATACATCTTCTACTAAATATTTATTAGCACTTGCAGGTACGCCATCAACTACATTAAATGAATTCATAATTGTTGCAGCACCAGCATCTACTGCTGCTTTGTATGTTGGAAGGTATTTATTCCACAAAGCAACTCTAGACACATCAACATTATTGTATTCTCTACCTGCTTCAACAGCTCCATAAGCAGCATAATGTTTTACACAAGCCAAAACATGCAACACATCATCTAAATTTCCTTGTAATCCTTTAACTCTCGCTGCAGCAACCAATGATCCATAATAAGTATCTTCTCCAGCTCCTTCCATTACCCTGCCCCAACGTGGGTCGGTACTTATATCAACCATTGGAGCAAATGTCCAATGCAATCCAGCAGCAGCAGACTCTTTGGCAGCAATTGATGCATTAATTTCAATTTGCTTCAAGTCCCAACTACAGGCTTCTGCCAGAGGAATTGGAAATATAGTTTTATATCCATGAATAACATCAAATGCAAATAATAGAGGAATGCCCAGTCTACTTTCTTTTACTGCTACTTCTTGAATACTCCTAGTTTCTTTAGCACCTATTACATTCAAAAAAGAACCTATTTTTCCATCACGCACCATTTGCACTTTTCCTTGCTGCCCCACATCTTTTAATGCTGGCCCGGTAAATACACCTCCATTTAACTGATTTAATTGTCCAGCTTTTTCTTGAATTGTCATTCTAGCCAATAAATCTGCAATCCTAGCATTAATTGATAACTTTGGATTTTTATATCCTGGAACTGTTTGAGCAACTAACATTCCACTAAATAAAAAAAGTAAAGAAGTAACTATGTATTTTTTCATATCAGCATTTTAAGCTCCTAAATATATTAAATATTTGAAGATGATTCAATACAATTTAGATATTGCAACAGTTGATCAATTAAATAGATCCCAACTGGTTAATACAATCAATTTCCTTATTATCAATGATTTTGAAAAACTGATCTATGCACTCTACAGAATTGATGTAAGTGAAGCAAAAATTAAAAATCTATTAGTTAACAAGTCTGATACAAGTGCTGCTGAACTAATTGCAGATGCAATCATAGAAAGACAGCTAGAAAAGAGGACCAGTAAAGAAAAATACAAACAACCAAAACCAAACAATAATGAAGATGCTTGGTAATTATTCTAACAATTGATCAACTCTTTTAAATTGGTATCCTTTCTTTTTCAATAATTGAATCAACTCTCCCAA
>JAYTXG010000206.1:0-6381 GCA_043743375.1 Sphingobacteriia bacterium | reverse complement strand
ATTCTTTCAATAAATGCCATCGGAAAACTTCTTTCCTGACCAAACAGGGTACCAATTTTTTTCATACTATAAGTTTTGAAGGATTTGATTTGAATCTTTTATAAAAATAAAATAGTAATATACTAAAAAATGTTATTCGATTTTGTTTTCGGGCATTTGTTATGTTTATATTATTTTTGAAGATGCATCATCCGAAAATTGAAGAAGAATTGAATGTTACTGTTGAGCAATTCAGCATTGAATCTGAATATTTAGAAAGAACGGTGCTTTTTGATGCTTACATTCCGTACGAGGCGAAAAACCTAGATTTATTAAGTTTACTATTAATAAATGATGGTCAGGATTTAATAACGATGAACTTTCAAAGTATATTGAACAAGTTGGTTAATAGCAATGAAATACTTCCGTTGTTTTGCATTGGCATTCATTGCGGTGAAGATAGAAAAATGGAATATGGTACTGCTTATTCAGCCGATTTTAAAGGCCGAGGAGCTAAGGCAGGATTATACAGTAAGTTTATTTTTGACGAATTACTTCCTTTTATTCGCAAAAAATACCAAGTGCCATCTTTTAAGGATAAATCGTTTGCTGGTTTCTCTTTAGGAGGTTTAAGCGCCTTAGATATTTGTTGGAATCATGCAAGTGAGTTTAGTAAAGTAGGCGTATTTAGTGGATCTCTTTGGTGGAGAAAGAAAGGGTATGACGATGGTTATGATGATGAAAAAGACCGATTGATGCATTTGCAAATCAGAAAAGGATCATTTCATCCATGGTTGCAATTTTTTATTGAATGTGGAACAAAAGATGAAGTGGCTGATAGAAATAATAACGGAATAATTGATGCAATTGATGACGCATTAGATTTAATTATAGAATTGAAAGCAAAAGGATATACCGATCAGCATATTAAATATATGGAGTTAAAGGAGGGTAAACACGACGTGCCTACTTGGGCAATTGCTTTTCCTGGTTTTCTACAATGGGGATGGGGGAGAGAGGAGAAATAAGAATTAAGAAATAATAATTAAGAGTTATAAAAGAAGAATTATAAATTAAGATTAAAAGATTCCAGATAATTAAAAAACCCCGTTTCAAGTTGATTGAACGGGGCTTTTTTATGAAGTAAAGTATATTATTTTAGAATATATAGCGAATACCAAATTGAGCTGACCATACATCTCCAATACCAGTAGATTTTCTATAAGTGGTATAATTGATACTGTTGTTTACACGTGTCATTCTAAATAATGGAACACCCGATGCATCTAAACCTGCTGCAGTTAGTGGTGTAAAAGAATTTACCGAATTGCCTACTCCAGAAGCATTGTTAAACAGATTACCAATATTAAAGATATCAACTCTTAACTGGATAGTATGTCTGTTCTTACCAATATTTCTAAATAATTCTAACTGAGTAGCAAAGTCCATACGAACAACAAAAGGTTGCAAAATTCCATTTCTTTCTACTACTTTGCCACGAATACTACTCAAGTATTTATCTTGATTAATGAAAGCATCAAATGCATCTTTTTGTTCTTGAACAGTAACTGCTGGAGCAGAACTTGTAGCACCTTGAGCTACAAAATTCATCTCAGATTGATTTCTTGGAACATACATTAAATCGTTACCTGATACACCATCACCATTCATATCTCCACTATATGTATATGAAAAACGTCCTTGATTTTGTGACTGGCCAAACAAAGAGAATTGTAATGCTGCACTTTTGCCTAATTCAATTCTATAATTCACATTACCAATTACACGATTGCGGATTTCATTATCACTATAAGCAATGTCAACACTATTATTACCACGAACACTCTGTATGCCTGTCCATGATGATGAAGCGATAGAACCAGGGCTCATGTAATCACGTGCTCTTGTAAATGTATACGCAGCCATAAAGCCTAAACCTTTTGCTTTTGTTGGTTTTTCAATTTTAATTGTTGCTGCAATAGATCCGCCTAAAGGACCACTTTGCATTACTGTTGCATCAGAAATTTTTGGATTAATTCTGATTGCATTTGCTTGAGGTATTCCAGATAATAGTGCTCCAGTTCCACTAAATCCTGGGAATTTAGGTCTGTTATCAGGCCCAGCAAATGTACTTGTAGCTTGTACCAAGTTGGCATTGTAATAGTTGATATTGTTCAAGCTTTGAGTATATATGAATTCGCCAGTTAAAATTAAGTCCTTAAATATCTTTTGATCAACAGCTAAATTAGAACGCAATACTTTCGGGAAACGGAAGCCTTCTTCTGAAGTGGCTATATTGTAAGAAGAAGCAGGAACTCCAGGATTTGGAGCAAAACTTGCATAATTTGAAGGTGTGTTCGGACTAAATGGATATGCAGCAGTATTATTTATTAATACGCCCCCGTTTAAAACTCCATTATTGCCAACTTGGTTACTCACAAATACAAATGGAGGGCGGCCTGTAAACAATCCCAAACCTCCACGGACTTGTGTTGATTTGTCGCCATTAATATCGTAATTAAATCCTATTCTTGGACTAATCATTAATTTAGCACTAGGTAGTTGAGAAGTACTTAATTTAACCGATTTGCCATTATTATCAATAAAATTAAATCCGTCAACTTCTGAATTGGCATATCCTTGACCAACAAAATAAGGAATTTCAAAACGAACTCCATAAGTTAAATTAAAGTTCGGTTGTAAGTTTAATTCATCTTGTATATAAGCAGAAATATTTCTTGCTTTTGTTGTTACCAACCATGGTGCGCCACCAGGTAAATTACTAAAGTTTGCGCGGTAGTTACGCATGTAAACTGGACTGAATGCTCTGTTAGGATTTGCTAAATAAGCATCTCCTGCAGTGTAAAAATCAGCCAAATTATTGAATGTATAAACACCATTAATCAATGGAGTAAATCCATTGGTGTAAGTAAAACTTTCAAAAGCAACACCAGCAGTTAAAGTGTGCTTACCCAAATAGGCAGTAAGGTTATCACTAAACTGCCAAGTATCTGTATTCAACAAGTTATTTGGGGTAAATGCGTCATTACCAAATGAAATATACGTACTACTCTGTGCAGTTTGAGTAGTAAGGATAGAATTTGCAGCAGTTGGAATTTGTGTTAATGGGCTAATTCCATCTTGTATATCAACCAGCGGGAAACTTCCACCCTTAAGTGCTCTAAAATCTCTGTTAGCAGTATAGCCAAAGGTTAATTCATTACTTATTTTATTGCTGAATCTGCTATTTAGTTGTGCAATTAAACCATAAATATTGTTGTTGATTTCGTAAGCAGAATTGCTATAAATCATTGTATTTACGCCCGACCCTCTAGCACCATTTGTAGAGTTACTACTACTAGCTCCAACATCTCGCTTTGATAATAATATATTTCCACGTATACTTAGTTTGTGTTTGTCGTTAATATTCCAATCTAAACGAGCAACTGCTTTGTCGCTTTTGGTAGCAAATGGATATCCTTGGTAAGAGCCTGGGTTATAGTTAAACTTAGATTGAAGATAGGTACTCAAAGCATCTAAATCGGCAACTTTTACTCTCGATATATTACCTGTAGGAGTTATTGTTCCATTACTTGCATCAGCAACAAATGTAGTTCCTACATCAGATCTTCTCTCACCTTCGTAATTTAAAAAGTAGAACAATTTGTTTTTAATAATCGCGCCACCAAAACTTGCTCCAAATTGTTTTACATCAAATGCATTTGTTACTACATCTTGTTTTCCACCAACGCCTGCTTTTGTACCTAATAAACCTTCATTACGTTGGTTGTAAAAACCAGTACCATGTATGGTGTTTGTTCCACTTTTAGTAATTGCATTAATACTTGCACCTGTAAAACCAGCATCTCTTACATTGTAAGGAGATACGTTGATTTGAATTTCTTGTAATGCATCCAATGAAATTGGCGCAGAGCCAGTTTGACCGCCATTTAAAGCACTCAAACCAAATGAATTATTAAAGATAGAACCATCTAGCGTAAAGTTGATAGCTCTATTATCTTGCCCTGCAAATGATAAGCCATTAGATTGGGGAACCAAACGAGTTAAATCGGTAATATTACGGCTGATAGTAGGTAAAGAACTAATCAACCTTGAGTTGATATTGGTAGAAGTACCTTTTCTATCTTTAGAAATTAATGCAGCTCTTTTGTTACCTGCTCCAGTAACAGTAACTTCTTGTAATTGAGCAGAATTATCATAAAGAGTAACATCAATTACTACTGGTTCACCTAACTGAACAGTTATGTCGTTAATTACTTCTGATTTTAAACCTACGTAAGATATAGTTATCTTAAAAGGTCCACCAACACGTAATGCTGGCACTGTGTACTTACCAGTTGATGTAGAAACCGATTTATAACGGGATCCTGATGGTTCATGAATTACTTCAATTGAAGCACCAACTAAAGGCATGTTTTTGGCATCTTTAACAGAACCAGTAATTGTACCAGTAGTGTTTTGAGCCATTGAAACGGAAACAGTTAGAACTGCTACCAGTATCAATGTAATTTGCTTAATCATTCTCATAATCTTTGTTTTGATGCCGCAAATATCAAACTTTCATTCATTAGAACCCAATTTCTTGTTAATATAATATTTAGATAACATTATCAAATTGGGTATCCCTCCCAAATATTCATAAGTATAACATTAATTAAACATTGATAATCAATCATTTATAATTATTTTTAAAGCCACTAAATGTCAAATTTTGTTACCATTCTGTTAATAAAAACTTAGCTTAAATCCTGCCTGAATTAGCCATTCTTTAGAAAATGTAGGCAGCCTGCTAATTTGTTCCTGCCATGGTTTTTGTTGTAATAGCAAAGGTTTGAAATTAAAAATGGGAATTAACTGCGTATTATTTACGTACCCCATAAAATCTATTAACTTAAATCTGTTCCCAGGTACAGTATAATTTTTACCCCAATCATTACTTATTAAATTACCCAAATTGAATAATTCTAATGAAAAAGTAATTCCATACTTCCTTTTATTTAATTCAAAACCAGCATAAGCACTAACTTTTAAATCTATTCTATTGGTAAATGGTGTTCTACTTCCATTGCGTTCTGAATAATTTCCTCTTCTAGAATTTAAATAAGCATTGTTTTGGATATACCATTCTAAAGCCTCTTTCTGTTGGTCACCCGTATAATAATAAGCTGCTTCAATAATTGGCTCAAAAATTTGCTTGCTCAAATCATCACTCGTTGGAATATAAATTAATTCATATCCTGTAGAATTAATGTCATCTCTCACCATCGATTTTTTTCCATACACATAACTAAAAGCATTTCCAGAGTAACCATTATAAATAATTGATAAGGAAATCTTTTTCTTTTTATTGGAGTATAACCACTCTTTCATAAATGATGCATTTAGTCGGTGACCGGGACTAAAATCTGACCTTGCTAATTCAATATTATTTCTTCCATTAATACTTTCATTTAATCTCCATTGATTGAGCAACACAGAATAATTTCCATCAAATACTGAATAAGATTCACCAAATGCGTAACCAAATGTGAATACTTCAAACTTGTTTTCTTTTTTTATTTGGAAGCCATAACGGTAACCAAAACCACGCGCCCGCTCATTATTTGTTAATAAAATAATTTGATCATAGGGGTTACTACTATCGGCTAATATAGGAATCTTTCCTGCATTGATTGTAGTATAAACTAAGCGGTTATCTGCTCCAATTAATTGCTCCCTTAGTGGAAGAATATTTACATTTAAAAAATTAATTTCATCGGTATTTAAATAATACATTCCTTCAAGTTGTAACGACCAATTTCTTTTAAATTTTTTATTAATTTGTAATGTAGATCTCCAAACCGAAGGCATCCGTAATTTTTCCGCTGTAATATTTAATACTCCTCTATTTCCAGTATAGCCAAAATCAGAAGGTATCCATTGATTGTAAACATCAGTCTTTAAACGGATTCTTCTTAACTGAAGCTTAGTAGCATCAAACCCCTCATATTTTAGCCCATTATTTAAATAAGTACCTCCAATCCAAGCCAATGGCAACCTTCCAGAAAATAATCCCGTTCCTACATTAATTTCTATGCCCTGCTTTTTTAGTAAAATAATCATGTTTAACCTTGGTGATATATTTATTGGTATGGTTGGTTTTTGCTCAACATCCGCTCCTTCTAAATCATAATAATTATTTATTGTAGGAATAACTATTTCTTTGGTAAAACTATCTGAAATTGGATTTTTTAAAAATTGTTGACCTGTAATTCTCACACCTAGTAAAATGGATATCTTTTTGTTAATAGTAACTTGATCATTCATAAAAAATGCAGCTTTTAAAAGATTAAATGGCATCCCATTAGGGCTATTTTTTTTATTAAAATTTAGCTGATATCC
>JAYTXG010000205.1:0-2027 GCA_043743375.1 Sphingobacteriia bacterium | reverse complement strand
AGGTATGCGCTGGCGGTCCGCCTACAAAGCAACTTACTTTTAAGGGTATACCTTTTGCATTTGCTTTTGTTTGATGAACACCAATTCCACGATGCAATTGATAATGCAATCCTATTTCTTTATTTAATTGATAATCGTTTCCAGTTAATTGAATTCGGTACATGCCCAAATTCGATTTCATTATTCCTGGTTGATCAATATCCTCTGTATAAACTTGTGGTAGTGTTACAAATGCTCCACCATCTTTTGGCCAATGTTGAATTAATGGCAAATCCGAAATACGAATTTCCTTGGATAATACAGGCTTAGAAAATGGATTTTTTAATGGTAAGGCATTTAAGGCAGCTACTCCAACTTTTAAATTTTTAAACGGAGATTTAATGGCTTTGATTGGATCATTTTTAAGTTCAATTAATTGTTGAACCAAATGAATAGTATCTCTAAAAATAAATTTACTTCTTTCGAGTGTACCAAAAATATTTGAGGCAGCCCTAAACTTAGAACCTTTTACGTTTTCAAATAATAATGCTGGCCCTTTTGCATCATATACCCGCATGTGAATAGCGGCCATTTCGAGATAAGGATTTACTTCCTCCTTAATTCTTATTAATTGGCCGTTTTTTTCTAAATCAATTAAACACGCTTCTAATGATGAATATCCCATAATTATGTAACAAATCTAAACGTCATAAGTTGAATTCTAATTGTGTTGAGTAAATATTATTCAATTAATAATAGGCAGACTAACTTTGCAGCATGACTAAGCTTAGTGTAAATATTAATAAATTAGCTACTATCAGAAATAGTAGGGGTGGCAATAATCCTAATTTGGTAAAATCGGCTTTGGATGCTGAGCAATTTGGGGCTGATGGAATTACTGTTCACCCTCGTCCGGACGAACGTCATATTCGTTATAACGACGTGTATAATTTAAAAAAAGTATTAACCACTGAATTCAACATTGAAGGAAATCCTAGGGAACAAAAATTTATTGATCTGGTAATGGCAGTAAAGCCTACTCAGGTTACATTGGTTCCGGATGCATTGGATCAAATTACTAGCAATCATGGATGGAATACGATTGAGCACCAAGCATATTTAAAAGAAGTGGTTCAATTATTTAAAAAAGAAGGTATTAGGGTTTCAATTTTTGTTGATCCAATTATTGAGATGGTAGAAGCTGCTGCAACAACTGGAACAAATAGAATAGAATTATATACAGAACAATATGCGGTTTTATTTGCAAATAATGATCAATTAAACTCTATAACGCCTTACATATCAGCATCATTAAAAGCTAAAGAATTAAATATAGGTATCAATGCTGGACACGATTTAGACCTACATAACTTAGGTTTTTTTGCTCAACAAATTCCTTTTTTAGCTGAAGTAAGTATTGGGCATGCATTAATTTGTGATGCTATTTATTTAGGGCTTCACAATACAATTCAACTATATAAGCAACAATTAAAGCAGAATTAAGTATTTACTTTATAAATTAGCAAATGAGCAATCAACCAATTATCGGAATTATTATGGGAAGCGATAGCGACCTCCCAATTATGCATCCTGCTGCAAGTTTTTTAACTGAAATGGGTATCCCTTATGAGTTAACTATTGTTTCGGCACATAGAACTCCCGAAAGAATGATGGAATATGCGCAAACTGCTCAATCAAGGGGCTTAAAAGTAATTATTGCTGGAGCTGGCGGTGCTGCACATTTACCCGGTATGATTGCATCCATAACTACCCTACCTGTAATTGGCGTTCCTATCAAATCATCTAATTCTATTGACGGATGGGATTCTGTTTTATCTATTCTTCAAATGCCTAGTGGAGTTCCAGTAGCTACTGTTGCATTAAATGCTTCTAAAAATGCAGGAATATTGGCCACACAAATAATTGGAACATTTGATAATGGAGTTGCTGAAAAGATGATTGAATATAAAAATCAATTGAAAGACGACGTTCAAAAAAAAGTAACTGCAATGAAATCAACTTGGCCAAATGGGTTTGATGAGTAAAAA
>JAYTXG010000204.1:0-9342 GCA_043743375.1 Sphingobacteriia bacterium | reverse complement strand
GATGCCCCTTTTAAAGTAGTAATTGAAGCACATGCCGACGAGATCAGTTGGTTTGTAAACTATATAAACGACCAAGGCTTTATCTATTTAAAAAGAAATGGTGGTGTAGACCACCAGATTGCGCCAGCAAAAAGAGTATGGATTCATGGGAAAAAAGGTCCGGTCAAAGCTGTTTTTGGATGGCCTGCAATTCATACCCGTATGAGCAATCCTGAACAAAAAGAACCAATTCCAAAAATAGAAAACCTATGCCTCGACTGTGGAGCGAGAAATAAAAAAGAAGTTGAATCATTAGGAATTCATATTGGTTCTGTAGTTACCTATGAAGAAGGGTATGAAGAATTGGCTTATGATTTTTTAATTGGAAGGGCTTTTGATAATCGCGTAGGGGGGTTTATGATTGCTGAAGTAGCTAGATTGTTAAAGGAAAATAAGAAAAAACTACCATTTGGGCTCTATGTAGTAAATGCAGTACAAGAAGAAATTGGATTAAGAGGTGCGGAAATGATTGCAAGAAGAATTAAACCCAATATTGCTATCATAACAGATGTTACACACGATACCAATACACCAATGATTAGTAAAATTATTGAAGGTGATATTCAATGTGGAAAGGGGCCATCACTTGCATTTGCTCCAGCAATACATAATAAACTGTTAGCACTTGTTGAAGAAGTTGCATCAAAAAATAAGATTCCAGTTCAAATGCGTACTCTTAGTAGAAGCACTGGAACCGATACCGACAGTTTTGCATATGCAAATGATGGATGCCCATCTGTATTAATTTCTATCCCTTTGAGGTATATGCATACCACAGTGGAAATGATTCATAAAAAAGATATTGAAGACACCATTAAACTCATGTACGAAACATTGCTTACACTAACGCCAAAAACAAATCTAAAATACTTTTAAACATTCCAACACTAAATGTGGCTAATTAAATAAGCTTTAGGCAATTTAAACTTGTCAAAAATGGTAATTTCACATCTGTATGAACCAACTCGAAAGAAAAAAGATTAAAATAGCCATACTCGATTTATACGAAGGTGTTGATAATCAGGGAATGCGTTGCATTCGCGAGATTATTGAGGAATGGGGGAGTTTAGGAAATTTTGATGTGAGTTACAAAGAGTTTGATGTTAGGCAAAAAGTGGAGGTCCCATCAATTGACTTCGACATTTTTATTTCAAGTGGTGGTCCAGGATCCCCATTAGAAAACGAGGAATCCATTTGGGAAAAAAAATACTTTAATTGGTTGGAATCAGTTGAAATTTGGAATAATCAACTTGAAAATTATCCAAAAAAACATATTTTTTTTATATGCCACAGTTTTCAATTAGCTGCTAGATATTATCAAATTGGGAATGTTTGTAAACGAAAATCAACTGCGTTTGGAGTTTTCCCAATTCACATGTTAGAAAATGGAAAAAACGAGTTGGTATTTAATGGATTAAATGACCCTTTTTATGGTGTTGATAGTAGGGATTATCAATTAATTGAACCCAATCATAATCGGATACGAGAAATGAGGGGAAGTATACTAGCAATAGAAAAGCATCGGCCTCATGTTCCTTTTGAAAGGGCTATAATGGCAGTTAGATTTAACCAATACTTTCTTGGAACACAGTTTCATCCGGAAGCAGATGCAAATGGAATGGCTATGTATCTTCAAAGACAAGATAAAAAACAAACTGTGATTGAAAATCATGGAGAAGCAAAATGGAAAAGCATGGTTGAGCATTTGCAGGACAAAGAAAAAATAATGTGGACCCATAGTCATGTTCTTCCTAATTTTTTAAATAATGCAGTAGAAGAATTGGTAGGTGCTTACTAATAAAAATATCATATGATTACTTCACTTCGAAAAGCATTTAATGAATCTTATACACAGAAAAAATATGCTAACTATTTAGATGATTTAAACTCAAAACACCCTGGTGCAATTGAATTTAGAGTAGCGGAAACACCCATTTTTATTGATAAATCATTTACAGAAAAAATGCTTTCTGCATGTGAAGCAATTATTGACGTTATTTTAGAACCAGATTTTATTGCTTTGAGTGATATAGCAATTCCAAGTAATGTAAAAGTTCCTAATGAAAATACTCATCCCCATTTTATTGCTTTTGATTTTGGGATATGCGAGAATGCTGAAGGAGAAATAGTGCCACAATTAATTGAAATGCAAGGCTTCCCTACCCTTTTTGCGTATCAAATTTGGCATGAAATAATTACTAGAAACCATTTTTCTATTCCGAAAAATTATAGCGCTTATTTAAACGGATTTACACAAGCCACTTATACTCAATTATTAAAAGAAATTATTGTAGGGAACTATAAAACCGAAGAAGTTGTTTTATTAGAAATACTTCCGCATTTACAAAAAACAAGAATCGATTTTTATTGCACTACAGATTATATTGGTATTCCAGTTGTTTGCTTAACTGAATTAATTCAAAAAGGCAAAAATTTATATTATAAAAAAAACGATCAACTAATTCAGATAAAAAGAATTTATAACAGAGTTATTTTTGATGATTTACAACAACAAGATCAAACTATTCAAGAAAAGGGGAAATTATTATTGCAAGATTTAAATATAGAATGGATCTCGCACCCTAATTGGTTTTACAGAATCAGCAAGTTTACACTTCCTTTCATTCATCATCCATTTGTTCCAGAAACTACTTTCTTAAATGAAATAACGAATCTACCTACCGATTTAGAAAACTATGTATTAAAGCCATTGTTTTCGTTTGCCGGACAAGGTGTAGTAATAGATGTTACCAAAGAAGATATAACAAAAGTTACCGACCCAGAAAATTGGATATTACAAAAAAAAGTGAAATACGTTGCAATAATTGAAACTCCAGAAGAGCCGGCAAAAGCAGAAATACGAATTTTTTATTTTTGGAAAGACGGAGAGCAAAGACCTATTGCTACTAACAATTTAGCTCGCTTAAGTAAAGGAAAAATGATTGGTGTTAGATACAATAAAGACAAGGAATGGGTAGGCGGAAGTTTGGCTTACTTTGAGCAATAATTACTGCAATAATTCAATCAGTTGATTTAGTTGTGCTTCAGTATTAAAAGAATGTAAAATAATTCGTAATCTTTCTTTATTTTTTTCAACAGTTGGGTATAATATTGGTCGAATATCTAATTGCGCAACCTGTAATTTTTTAGCTAGTAGTTTCACTTCTTGATTACCTGATACTAATACAATTTGTATTGGCGTTAATGAAACTAATTTTGTGTATTTGATTGAAGCTTGTTGAAATTGTTTAATTAATATTTTTATTTGCGAACGTTCCTTTTTAAAATCAGGAAATAGTTGATATGCTTTTTGAATTGCTGCTACAGATATTGGGGGTAAAGCAGTTGTGTACACAAAACTTCTAGCAAAATTAATTAAGTAATTTCTAAGCTGATAAGAACCAAGAACTACGGCACCATGACATCCTAATGCTTTCCCAAAAGTATGTATCCTAGCAAAAGTCTGATCCTGCAATTTACAAGACTGAACTTGGCCCTCGCCCAAATCCCCTATTACTCCTGTTGCATGTGCTTCATCAATAATTAAATGTGCCTTATATTTTTTAGTTAATTGTACAAGTGCAAAAAGATCTGCCTGATCTCCATCCATACTAAATACCGATTCCGTAACTACAAAAATATTGCCTTTTGCTTCGGCCATTTTTTTTTCGAAATCATTTAAATCATTATGTGCAAAAGAGAATGATTGAGCTAATGATAATCTTATACCGTCTCGTATAGAAGCATGACTCAAATAATCGTACAAGATTGTATCTCCACGTTGCGGAACACTCGATAACAGGCCGATATTTGCATCGTAACCAGAATTAAAAATCAAAGCTGCATCTGCTTGATGAAATAAAGCTATTTCTTTTTCTACCGTTTCTATTAATTGATAATTGCCAGATAATAATCTCGATCCCATCGACCCATGATTTAACTCCTCAGAATTATCTTGCAATAATTGATTCGTAGCAATACCTAAATAATCATTGGAACTAAAATCAACTTTATCAATGGGTAATCGCAATGCCCTAAATGCATTTTTAATTACTCGTTCATTAATTTTTTTTGAAAGAAAATTATCATTATACATCATTCAAAACTAACTAAAACCTTGCTATTGTAAATTGGCATTTTTGAATGTAGATTGCAAGTTAATTGATGTGAATATGAATGATGAATTATCTCAGTATACAAAAAATATATTAGGGCTCAAACTACCAACCGATCCACGTTGGGTTGATTTAACTACAATTTCATTAGAAGCCATATTAACGGATCATGCTTACTGTGAACAGAAAGCAGCATTAACATGTATTTCTTTAATTCAACGTTATTCCGACCGAAAAGAACTAGTTAAAGAATTAGCTCCTATTGTTACCGAAGAATGGGCACATTTTAGATTGGTATTAGCAGAATTAGAAAAACGAAAACTTACTTTAGGAAAACAAAGAAAAGATGAATATGTAAATCAACTTTTATTGTTTCAAAAAAAGGGTGGGCATATTGATGATAGAATGCTTGATCAATTACTAACCATGGCATTGATTGAAGCAAGAAGTTGTGAACGATTTAAACGACTAAGTGAAGGATTAGAAGATAAATACCTACAATCATTTTATAGAAAATTCATGGAAAGTGAAGCAGGACATTACACCCTTTTTATCAATTTGGCTGACACTTATTTACCTAAAGAGAAAGTAAGAAAAAGGTGGAAAGAATGGTTGGCATATGAAATAAAAATAATGAATGATTTAACAGTTAGAGGCGATCGCATACATTAATATATTTTATTTTTAATAGACATAAAAAAACCTCCCGGCTTAGGCTGGGAGGTTTTTTAGTATTTAGATCGAGTAAATTAAAGTTCTTGAACCCTGAACTCAACTCTTCGGTTTGCAGTTTTTCCTTTTTTTGTTTTATTGTCGCCAATTGGTTTAGAACTTCCGAAACCATCAGTTAACAATCTTTCAGCAGCTATCTTCTTAGAGAACAGGTATGCTTTAACTGAGTTTGCACGCTTCAATGACAATGGTTTGTTAATTTTATCAGTACCTGTGTTATCAGTATGTCCGTCAACGTAAAGCTTCAATGTAGGAAATTCATTTAAAGCCTTTATTACTTTCCCTAATTCTACTTTAGAAGCTTTAGTTAATACTGCACTTCCTGTTACAAACATTACTTTCTTATTGTCAAAATTGTATTGCTTAGCTAATTCAGGACAACCATTGTTTTCAACAGTACCTTTTACAGTAGGACATTTATCTTCTTCATCATTTACACCATCACCATCGGTATCAGGAATAGGGCATCCTTGGTAACGAGCTAAACCAGCAACAGTTGGGCACTTATCCTCTTCATCATTAATGCCATCTTTATCTGTATCTGGTATAGGGCATCCTTGATATTTAGCCAATCCTTTAACAGTAGGGCATTTGTCGTTTTCATCATTAATACCATCTCCATCGGTATCAGGAACAGGGCATCCTTGGTATTTTGCAACACCTGGAATTGTAGGACATTTATCATTTTTATCTAAAATTCCATCTCCATCAGTATCTTTTTCAACTACTGGAGTAGGAGGAGGAGGTGGTGGTGGTGGGGTTACAACAACGGGTTGAGGCTTATCCTTTAATGGAGAAGCTATACCAATTGAATAAGCCATATGATTAACGGCTAAATTTGAAATAGCAGGTTTGTAAAAGATATTTGTATTAACATAAGTTCCTTCACCTAAACTAATTTGCAAACCTAGTCCGGTGTTTGCTTGAGCAGCAAAATATGATCCACCATACATAGAAGCTCCTACACCTAAAGTAATGTAAGGCACTATTACATACTTATCTGTTAATAATTTAATATTAATATTTGCATCGGCTTCTAGTAAAAATTTACTATTCGCAGATGGAGTAATTCCGGATTTTGGATAAAAAGGATATTTTGTGAAATTTCCACCCAAACTGCCCATAAAATCAATATTCTCAGTAAGTCCTTCAAAATATTGAAGCGCTAATCCAGGTGTCATTTCACTAGTTTTGGCCCATGTATTATTAGACAACAAGGAAGAAAGAGATGTTTTACTGATCCTTTCAGCAGTGTACATATCATTCAGAAAAAAAGATATTCCTAAGGAAGGTCTTTTTTTATAACTTAAAGGTGTTTGCGCAAAATTAGACGAGGCTAAGCCAATAAGTATTAAAGAAAACAAAAATTTCTTCATAAACAGTTTTTTATTAATTGTGACAAAAATACAGGTAGAATTTGAATTTTAAAAATTAAGATAACTTTATCTTTTAGTTTTTTCTTCTTTTGCGGGAGGTTCAATTACCTCCAACTTCACTTTGGTTAACCCAGCTTTGACAAAATCAAGCTTTTTGGCAGCCAATCGGCTTAAATCTATTACCCTACCCTTTTTTTTCATTGCAGGATGCATTCGATCATTAATACGAACAATTACTGTTTTTCCATTTTTAAGGTTGGTAACTCTTACCCAAGTATTCAGTTTTAGGTTATTGCTAGCTCCAGTTAATTTATTATTTCTGAAAATTTCCCCTGTTGCTGTTTTTGTACCATCTAAATTAGCGCTATAAAAACTTGCAATTCCCTTAACTACTTTTCCTGTAACTACAACAGAATCTAACCTTTTTAATGAGTCGATCTGCAAGATTGCACTGTCTATTTTAATAAAAATGGTGTCTCTAAAACAAACTATTTTAAATGTATCTAGTTGAGCTGAGGCTGAAAAGGACAGGAAAACAGCCGTTATTATTATATATAGCTTAACCATATTAAAGATAAAATAGATACAAAAGACTTGTATATCTGTATTGCCAAATTTGGTGCTAAAACGTAAAAGTCAGGTGCTATTTGCAAATAATTTCTTACAATAAATCCGTAACCTCAACAACCGCATCTAAATTTAATGCACCATGAATATGAGGAAAAACTTCATTAATTGAACCTGCAAGCTCAAAAATAAGCGGTCTTTCAACCTTTTCTTTTTCAATTGTTAATTTTACAAGTCCTTTAATGCCTTCATAATATCTTTTCAAAACACCCGTAACTTGATCTTTAGTGCTGCAGTGAATAAATCCTTCTTCTGCGAGCGTATCGGATTCATATTTTCCCAAAATTAAAGCTTCGTTCCATTTTTTTTTGGTAGTTATATGATAAATATATACAGCATCCATACTTAATTTTTATAAAATTCTTTTAATTCGCTGCTCTAATAACATCAAATCTGTGATTATTATTGCGGTAATGGCCTCTAAAACAACAGGAACCCTTAATGCTATGCACAGATCATGCCTCCCTTTTATTGAAAAAGACTCTACTGTATTGGATTCCCAATTCCAAGATTGCTGTTCTTTTGGTGTTGATGACGTAGGTTTAATAGCTATTCTAAATACTAGCTCATTCCCATTGGTAATTCCACCTACAATTCCACCAGCATGATTTGTGGCAGTTTTACCACTATTATCTTCTATTGTATCATTGTGGGCTAATCCGAACATTTTTGCTGCGGCAAAACCAGTTCCAAACTCAATACCTCGTACTGCAGGTATTGCAAAAACGAGGTGACTTATTAAAGATTCTACTGAATCAAAAAAATGTTCGCCAAGCCCAATTGGTAATCCATTCACTTTACATTCTACAATTCCCCCAACACTATCTTTTGCATCAATTGCTTTCTGTAATCCTTTTTCTATATCCACTTCTCCAGCAATTTCTTTTATTGTAGCTATTGTATTAATCCCCACTCCTTTCAATAATTTTTTAGCTATTACCCCTGCTGCCACCAAACAAACAGTTAATCGTCCACTAAAATGTCCACCACCTCTAAAATCTTCATTACCGCCATACTTTACATGTGCTGTAAAGTCTGCATGGCCTGGTCTTGGTATAGCCCTTTGCTTTTCATAATCCCCACTTCTTATATTATTGTTTTCAAATAATATAGTTATTGGAGCACCAGTTGTTTTTCCATTAAAAATTCCGCTTTTGAAAATAGGCAAATCATCTTCTTTACGAGGAGTGGTTCCTTTTTGCAATCCTCCCTTTCGCCTTTCAATATCAATTAAAAAATCAGCAACGTCAATCGAGAGGCCAGCAGGGCAACCATCTATTACTATTCCAACACTTTCCCCGTGCGACTCACCAAAAATATGAATTCGAAATAATTGTCCAAATGTGTTCACTTGATATGTTTGATGTTAAAATAATTAGGTTACATAAAATTTATCATTCAATGTTAACTCCTAGTTTTTGCAAATGTGAGTAAAAGTTAGGATATGATTTATTAATAGCTTCCGCATCATTTATTATGACTTTACCGTTTGCTTTCAATGCTGCAATTGCACAAGCCATTGCTATTCTATGATCATGTCTTGAATCAACTGTTGTTGATTTAATTATTGGAACAGCAAATCCTTTTACTAACATCAAATCATCTTGCAATTTAATTTCAACCCCTAGTTTCGCAAACTCTTCCTGTAAAGTTATTCCTCTATTACTTTCTTTATGTTCTAATCTTCTAACGCCTTCAATTACGGTAGTACCCTCACAATAAGCAGCTAAAGCTACTAAAGGAGGAAACAAATCTGGACAATCAGTTGCATTAAAATGAAATGCCTTTAAGGGCAATGTTTTAACTTCAATTTGATTGTCTCTAATTGATAAAGCACAACCACAATCTAACAATGCTTTTAAGATTGCTTTATCTGCCTGAGTTGAAAAAACATCAAGGCCTTCAACTACAATATTTCCAGCAATGGCTCCTGCAACTAATAAAAAAGCAGCTCCACTCCAATCTCCTTCTACTTTATACTTACGAAATTTTAAAGCTTCCCTATTATAGTTACTTGCTTTAAAAGTAAAAAGTTCATAATTCTGATTAATCACTTCATATCCAAAATGTTTCATTACTTGAAGGGTAAGATCTATATAGGGTTTGCTTTTTAAATTTTTTACTGTAATACTAACACCATCTGCCCCAGCTGCTCCGTATGCCATTAATAATCCGGTTAAAAACTGAGAACTTAATGATCCATCAATTTCAATATCAACAGGTTTTAAGGGGCCTTTTATTTTAATTGGGAGCTTTCCATTATTCGACTCAATTACAACTCCTAATTTTGGGAAAATATCATCAAAAAAATTCATGGGCCTAGTTAACAAACTTCCAGTACCATTCACTATTATTTGCAGATCACTTAATGCTGCTAATGGGGTAAACATTCTGATACCCAAACCACTTTCCCCACAATTTAATTCATTTGAAATTGGCATAATTCCATTAGA
>JAYTXG010000203.1:0-3301 GCA_043743375.1 Sphingobacteriia bacterium | reverse complement strand
AGCAAACTTCCTTTGTTGCAACCGATTATAGTAATGATAAGCAATATAAATATTACAACTGATTGATAACATGAAAATTGAATAACCTAGTTTTCGAAGCATGTTACCTAATGGATTTTAAAGCATTTTGTAAAACCGTGTCTTTATCTAAAGTGTATATTAATTTATCATTATAATATAATATATCTCCCTTTTGATTGATTAATAGAGTTGCTGAGCTTGGCTTTGATTTCCGTTTGTATTGATTGCACACTCCTGAAATAAAATTTTCCATACTATTCATCATGATGAAACTTTTAAAATGTATTTTTCTTGTGTTTAAACAATTTTCTATTGTTTCATCACACATGGATGACATCAAAATACAATTTATTTTAGTAGACTTTTTGGAATTAAATATGCTATCAATAGCTATAATATAAGGAATTTTAGTGTCAAACTCTAACCCAGTTGTATCCCAAATATGGATTAAATGATAGGGCTTTTTATTATTCATGCTGTTTAAATTTTCCTTAAAATCAAGGAAGCCATCTGAGTAGCTTGTTTTTTTAACAGTAAAAAGTGAAAAAAATTCATCTGTATGTTTTTTGTTTTCCCATAAATGGAATGCGTAAACAACATTTGTTAAAAAAGATATAATGAATAGTATCCAAATGATAGTGTTTTTCATTTCATAAAAATAGCTGATTATTATTTAAATATAATAATCAGCTAATTAGGGTTCACTCAAAAAGTACAATATTAAATTTAGGGTAAAACATTTTCAATAACGAACTTATTATTTCATCCATAAAATCAATAAAAGTATGGACGTGCTGTTGCACCAACCTTATAAGGTTGAGAACAACAACTATAGCGCCTATCATTGATTCGCTTGTTGTTTTCAGTTTGGCATGTATGTTACCCATGCCGTACCATCGTTTTGCCTGACCAAACTTCCCTTCAACACAGTTTCGTTCACCAACTGCTTGTCTTAATTCTTTTATTCTTTCTTTAGTTTGTTCACTTGGCCTTCCTAATGGCTTTCCGTTTAATAATATGTTGTTTTCTTTACACCAAGCTCTGTTATCTCTGGTAATATAAATTTGGTCGGCATTTATTTTTTCAGGAAAATAACCGTAACGCTTCTTGTAATTGTTTGCACTTGTTTTTAAATCCTCAGTTTCATTATAGCTATCCCAACTTAAATGGTCGAGGTAAGTTAACCCGTTATGAACGCAGACTCCTATTTTAGAACCAAACTCAACATCCGAACCTGCTTTACCTCTCACCATTGGTCGAACATGTGGTTGATGAATAGATACAATGCGGTTAGTTGTACTGTGTGTTTTTGTGGAGTGCATTTGTTTTTGTTGACGATACACTTCATTAATAACTTGTATGTATTTGAGTTCGTGTTTGGTAAATATCCAATCAGAAGCAATGTAATCAGTTAATAAAAATTCTATTTGCTTTAAATTTCTATTCACATAATTTAATTGCTGCCCAACTGATTTGCGTATGATTTTATATGTTCTCTTTTTTTTCTTTGCAACGTTTAGATACTGTTTTCGTGCTGTAATTCTATATAAGCGAGGTTTTGTTTGACCTGTTTTGTTACAAATAACATCAATTAATTCTTCCAATTTTTCTCTCGACTCGTTTAGTATCCCTAAGTCTGTAGGGTATTGTATATCCTGTTCAACTATGGTAGCATCTACGTTTATTGTCCCTTCATTTTTTTGTAAATCATCGTCATCTTTTTTACTAGGTAAATTATGATTAACGATAATATCGTTTATCTCATTCCAATAATCTAAGCCTAATCGCTTTCTTATTTCTACAAATAAGCTTGGGGCAAACACCGCCGTTTTTTTAAAGCTCGGTAAACCTAAAAAATATTGCATGTAAATGTTTTCCTTAATGGCATCAATCGTTCCCTCATCGCTCAATGTTTCATGATGCTTAATGATCATTGCACCTAAAACTATGCGGGCATCTGTTGTGCCAGCTCCCATTCCAGAACTCATTCGAGTATAATAAAAACTGCTTAATTTATTCCAAGGTATTATATTAGAAAACTTTACCCAACGATTCTCAAAATCTAATTCTTGCTCAAAGGGAGTACTAAATAATTGTACCTGATTACTGTCATTTCCGCGGATCATATGCAAACTTTTTTAAAGGTTATTTGCAAATGTCTTGCATCTGTTGTAAACTATATAGTCGACCCTCAAATAATCTACAAGTATTGGTATAATAAGGATTGTTTAAAAAAAGGGGTATAAAAATCTGCCGAAAAAGCAAAAAACTTGTTTAAAAAGCGGCAGATTTGTGTATGCTTTCAAAACAGAAAAATATAAATCAAATGGGGTTTTATAGCACATTTGAAGAACAGCTTAATCACAATCATCCACTTTATAAATTAAGTTTAGCAATAAGATGGCATGTGTTTGAAGATTCATTTTCAAAACATTATAGTGCTACCCATGGCAAGCCTGCTAAACCTATCAGACGGATGGTAGCCTTATTAATTTTAAAACAATTACGTAATTTAAGTGATGAATCAGTAGTAGAACAATGGTCTGAAAACAGCTACTATCAATGTTTTAGTGGGGAACAGGTTTTTAGCGCTAATGCTCCCTGCGTGCCAACGGAGTTGGTGGAGTTTAGAAAACGAATAGGAACAGAGGGAGTTGAACTCATATTTAAAGAAAGTATAAATGTAAACGGAGATGATTCCAATGATGATAATTTAAGTATCGACACAACTGTTCAAGAAAAGAATATCACCTATCCAACAGACGATAAACTCTACAAAAAGATCATAAAAAAATGTCAATCCATTGCAAATGAAGAAGGAATAGAACTACGTCAAAGTTATACTCATACCGTTAAGAAACTTAGTACAATCCAGCGATTTAAGAAGAATAAAAATGGTTGGGCAAAAGCAAAAAAAGCAAGTAAAAAAATCAAAACAATTGCTGGTGTTTTAGTACGAGAATTAAACAGAAAACTTCCAGCTCAATCGTTAAGTAAATATAGTAGTGATTTAAATTTGTATGCTAAGGTTTTACTACAAAAGCGCAGTGATAGTAATAAAATATACAGTTTACATGAACCCAACGTAAAATGTTACACTAAAGGTAAAGAACATAAGCGCTTTGAATTTGGCAGTAAAGTATCAATCGCAGTGACTCAAAAAACAGGAGTTATAGTTGGAGCATTAAATTTTAATAGCACAGAACACGATAGCAAAACATTAGAAAAAGCATTAACTCAATACAAAAACTTAACAGGCAAAACTGCAAAAACTGCATTT
>JAYTXG010000202.1:0-8251 GCA_043743375.1 Sphingobacteriia bacterium | reverse complement strand
GGGGTGCTTCCGGTACTTACAACAAAATCACCTGTATTAATAAATCCTCTTTCTTTAAGAATATCAATTTGATCTTGCACTATATCATCTAAGCTTTCTTCTTCCGAATAATGGAATGCACGTACACCCCAGCTTAAACTCAATTGGTTTACCAATGTTTTTTCTTTCGTAAAAATGTATAGCGGAGATGATGGTCTATAACTGCTTAACATAAATGCGGTATAACCACTTTGAGTCATTCCAATAAGTGCGCTTGCTTCTACGTCTTCCGACATTTTACATGCGTTGTAACAAATGGCATCACTATGAAAGGAAGGGGAGTGGCGTTGTGGTTTTAAATCTTCAGAACGGTTATATCGATATTCTTTCTTTTCTACTTCCGCAATAATTTTTCGCATTGTTTCAACTACCAATGTAGGATGATTACCAGCAGCAGTTTCTCCACTTAACATTACAGCATCAGCACCTTCTAACACAGCATTTGCAACATCAGTAATTTCGCTTCTATTGGGTTTTACTCTTTCCATCATACTTTCCATCATTTGAGTAGCAACAATTACAGGCTTAGCTCTATGTATACACTTGCGGATTAATTCTTTTTGTATCATAGGAATTTGCTCTACTGGTAATTCAACTCCCAAATCGCCTCTTGCTACCATTATACCATCGCTTTCAAGAATAATATCTCTAATGTTTAAAAGTGCCTCAGGTTTTTCAATTTTAGCAATAATTTTAGTTTTGCTATTTTTTTCATCGAGTTTGCTTCTTAGTATAACTATATCTTTTACACTTCTAACAAAACTTAATGCCACCCAATCGCATTTTTGCTCAATTATAAATTCAAGGTCAGCTAAATCTTTTTCGGTAAGCGCAGGTAAAGATATTTTTGTGTCTGGTAGATTTATTCCTTTTTTAGAAGATAAAATTCCGCCTAATGTTACAACTACTTTTACATCTCCATTTTTTTCGATGCTTATTACTTTTACTTCTAGTTTACCATCATCAATTAAAATGATGTTACCTAAAGTTACATCACCAGCAAGATTAGGGTACGACACATAAATTTTTTCTAATGTGCCAATACATTTTTCATTGGTAAAAGTAAGAATATCACCTATTTTAATAAGCAATGCATTATTTTCTATTTCACCAACGCGTAATTTAGGGCCTTGTAAATCAGCAAGAATTGCGATGTTATAAGGTTGCGTTTTATTAATATTTTTAATATGTTCAATTATAGCTAATTTATCTTCATGACTCCCATGAGAAAAATTTAATCGAAAAACATTCACTCCTGCTACAACCAGCTCTAATAGTTTTTCAAAAGTATCACATGCTGGACCAACAGTAGCAACAATTTTTGTTTTGTGCGAAACGTGTTTAATGCCTGCTTCTTTATTCATGTTTTTGTGCAAGTACTTGTCTAAGTTTTTTGACATATTATTTTTTTAATTATTTTTTATTTATTAGCTGGCAAGAATTTTTACAATTCTAAACCAGTCTTCAGAAATTTTTTGTTTTGCTTTAACTGCATTATCTAATGGTGTATACTGCATTTTATTATTCACAATTCCTACCATAACATTGTGTTTGCCTTGTATTAAACACTCTACGGCATGAAACCCCATTCTACTGGCAATTAGGCGGTCTAAGCAACTCGGAGATCCTCCTCTTTGTATATGACCTAAAATACAAACACGAATATCAGCTGAAGGTATTCTGCGTTTTACAATTTCAGCTATTTCGTTTGCTCCTCCAAATTCATCTCCTTCAGCAACCACTACTAAATTGACTAATTTATGCCGCTTTTCTTTTTCTGTGAGTGATTCTATTAATCCTTCAATATCTGTTTTTGCTTCTGGTATTAATATATTTTCTGCACCAGTTGCAATTCCACTATGTAATGCAATGTATCCTGCATCTCTACCCATTACTTCAACTATAAATAATCGATCATGTGCATCGGCAGTATCCCTAATTTTATCGATTGCTTCTACAGCCGTGTTAACTGCAGTATCAAATCCAATCGTAAAATCGCTACCTGCAATATCTTTATCTATTGTTCCCGGTATTCCTATACATGGAATATCAAACTCATTACTGAATTTTTGTGCGCCTTTAAAACTTCCATCACCACCTATAATTACCAGTCCATCAATTCCTCTCTTTTTTAAATTGTCGTACGCTTTTTTGCGGCCATCATATTCAAAAAAATCTTTGCTTCTTGAAGTTTTTAAAATCGTTCCACCTCGCTGTATGATATTTGCCACAGAACGTGATTCCATGGTAATAATTTCATCGTCAATCATTCCACTATAGCCTCTCATAATGCCATATGCTTCTAGCCCATGGTATATTGTAGTTCTTATTACTGCTCTTATTGCTGCATTCATTCCAGGCGAATCTCCTCCTGATGTGAGAACCCCTATTTTTGTTATTTTTTTTTCTTCCATTGTTTGTTTCTATTCTTTGCCAAATGTAAGACGAATACATCTTATCATAATAATGTGTATTTGTTACACTGAATGCCAAAAGTAAGGATTTGAAATTTAATCATTATTTGAGGGCTAAGTTTTCTTTTTTCGTAGCATTGTAAATCGAAAGTATTTATAGCAGTGGCAAGCAGATTTATATCACAACACTTATGTAAATCCTTATAGAACTAACAGATGTTAGTACAGTAAATAAAATCATTAGCACTTTAAACCCAATGTAATCATTTATACTGCTACAATCATTTAACCCTATAAATGAAATAATGATTGGTTATTTGAAGAAGGAGTTCGTAAAAGGTTTAACATAAAATAGCTTATTTTAATTGGAGGAAAACTTCAGCCATCATACAACGCGCACTTCCACCTCCATTAGTTTCAATGGTTTTAATAGCTGAATGGATAATTTTATTGAATGATTCAATAACAGCTATTTGTGCTACTGTTAGCGCGTTATAAGCCTGAGATGACATTACCAAAAATCGTTCTCCTTTATTATTGTGTACCTGCAGCATATTGCCTGCAAA
Source organism: Sphingobacteriia bacterium (assembly GCA_043743375.1). Classification (GTDB taxonomy): domain Bacteria; phylum Bacteroidota; class Bacteroidia; order Chitinophagales; family Chitinophagaceae; genus Sediminibacterium. The sequence goes on along the minus strand of JAYTXG010000202.1, from coordinate 5,232 downwards.
TTGATTCATTTGTTCAAACCCAATTTCGATAATTGTTTTTTGAGTTGAAATTATTTTCTCAACTACTAACTCTCTTTCAATCGCGTCTTTAATTGAATCTAAACAAATCACCACGTATTTATCTGCAACACACATCATCACATTGGTGTGATAAATGGGCTTATTGCTGCCATCCATTGCCAAAAAACTAATTGCTTGGTAATTCATTTTTTGGCAGAAATTATCTAATACTATTTTATTTGTTCTTGGAGAAATACAAGCAAATGCAATATTATTTTCTCTATCCAGTACCATACTACCAGTGCCTTCTAAAAAAAGCGATTCACTTTCAAAGCCAGTAAAATCAATAGTTTGATTAATAATAAATTTGTTTTGAATAACATCTAAAACTGATTGCTTTCTTTCTAATCTTCTGTTTTCGGCAAACATTGGGTACAAACAAATACTACCATTTGCATGAAATGATATCCAATTGTTGGGGAAAATAGAATCTGGTGTGAATGGATTTATGGAGTCTTTAACCACTGTAACATCAACACCATTTAATCTTAATTTAGCAATAAATTCATCAAATTCTTTTTGCGCTTTTTCTTGAGTAAATTGATCATTAGAATTTACTTGAAAACTGTTGTTTACTGCCGTTTCAGCATTAAAATTAAATTGAACTGGTTGTATCATTAATAAATGGGAACAATGTTGCATTGATTATTTTTTATTGTTCAAGTGGTTCTCTCCACAAAGGCATACTCATACAATGAAATCCTCCTCTAGCCCTTGATAATTCGGCAGAAGGCATTAATATAAAAGTATCTTTTAATGATTCTACCGTTGTAGTGCCAGCTTCTAATTGTTGTAATAAGTCTTTCACATTAATAATTGAAAAGCCTGCTTGCCTAAAAGCTTCTGTTGTTTTATCATTTCTGTCGTAACCCAATATTACACCTTCTTTTAATGCCAATAAATTACATGAATCTGTCCATTGCTCCCTAACACTGTATGGGAATTCATTATTTCCAGAAAAAATAAATTTCACTTCTTTCTCACATTTTAAATCGGTTTTCGAAATATCTACCAAAAGATCTTCTAGGCTTTCAAATGAAATTGGGTTACTCGGATTTTTTTTATGGAACTGAAGAATTTTTATTTTCTCTTCTTTTTTTATTTCTAAAATTCGCTCTACTGCACTACTGTCCTCATTTTTTACTGATTTTCTAGAAAAATTCCCCAACATAACCCATACATCTCTTTTTACTTGGGTAAAAACAGTATCAATGTGCATATAATCCCTCTTTTTAGGAATTTTTACAATGGTAACTTTTTCCATCAATCCCATTTCAAACATGGTATTGGTTATTTTTACTGCTGCTTCTGAAGAAGTTCTTTCACTTACACCAACTAATAAATGCTTATCACTAATCACCATTATATCTCCACCCTCTAATGTAATTTTCCGATCATCGTCCTCTTTTGGTAATAAGAAATGGTGACTATTATCTGAAAGCTCAATTATTTTACTCTTGTATTCACTGAAATAATGATGGTTAAAGAAAATATATCTAGCCAACAATGCTTCTCTTGTTCTTGCTTTTTTTGCAGGCTTATTTAATAGTACATGATCTTTAATGGTGATACCTATATCTCTTGTAAAGATAAAATTTGGAATAGGTGCAAAGAGTAATTGTGTTTCTTTTGATGTTCCAGAAATAAAAGTTTTAGCTAATTCTTTAGGCTCATATTTCATCAAGTTGTTCTGCAACTGATAGGAGCAACCTTCAATTGCACAAACTGAAGCTACAAGCTTTGATCGGATGTCTGCATCAATTAAAATTTCTGCTAATAGCCATTGTAGTTCAATTACTTTATCTGATTGGAAAAAATTATTCTCTTCTGGTTTATAAAAATTTCTATTGGCGGAAGGCTCATCAATCTCATTTAATCGACCTTTAATTTTTGATGGATCTAAAAAGTACAATAAAATTTTAGTGTAATAATCATATTCATCTTTTCGAATGGTATCTAAATGCACAATGTCTTCAAATAACCAATCTTGTGCTTTTGAAGGCACTACTTTACCTAAACCACTATCCGGACTATGTACCAACAATCTTTTGAGGGTTCCTATTTCTGATGTTACTGAAATTTTCATTTTTATTTTTTTAGATTGAGTGCAGTAGGGCTATTTTACCAACAGTTTTTCTACAACAAATTCAGTCAATTGAATAATGTTATCGAAAATAAAATGGAAGTATTAAACTAGTTTGTTAACGTAAAATACTCAATAATCGGGCATGGAATTCAATCCATGATAAATCCATGCGAGATGTGCGGTTAAAAATAATATGGTACTGCAATTATTCATTTAGCGACACAAATTAAGGTTTTATTTCAAATGGCAATATTCCATTCATTGAGCCAGTAGACTTTAAAGGCTTAAATCGAACAAATAATTCTTCGCTATACCATTTTTCTTTTTTTGTTTTTACCACCACTTCAGCGTGTTCTCTCATTTGATAGGCAAATGCTTTCATTGCTTCTTTGCTTGTCCAGATACTAAATGTGGCTTGCTTAATCCATGGAACTTCGCCAATGCCAACCGAGGTTATAAAACCTTTCGAATTAGCCATTTTTGATGAAATTACGTCTACATGGCTCCAAAACTGGTTTAGTTTGCTGATTCTTATAGTTGCTCTCGTTAAAACACAAATAGGACCTTCGTAATCAGTTTGTTTGGATAAAGTGCCAAAAGGCGCTTTTCCATCCCATAATCCATGGCCTTCAATTGGCTCTAGTTCTAATTTCCAGATTTCACAATTAAATATATACCACCAAGCACTTAAAAAAGAAGGGATTTTAATGGATGAATTTGATTTGTAAACCATCATAACTGCCCATTGGCGCCAATCCGGAGTTTTGTCGAAAGTTCCGTTTTTTCCGCAACCCATCAATTTCCAAAAATCAATAGATCGCTTTAACCATAAAGGAAAACGGAAAAATGCCATCGATAAGAAACCAGCCCATCCAAAAAAACGTGGATAACGTACAATGATTAATATGGTCATGATATTCGAAAATAGGATCTTTGTAAGGAATAAATCAACTAAATTTCCGATATGAAATTGCTGATCACCAATATTGCTCAATTGGTAAACGTAAGAACTGTATCAAAAGTTCTTAGAGGTAAGGAATTAGCTGATTTGCCAATTATCGAAGATGCTTATTTATTAGTTGAAGATGGATTAATAGCTGGATATGGATCAATGGAAAACCTTTCACAAATAAATAATGAAATTGAATGGGAAGTAATTAAAGCAAAAGGAGCAACCATTTTACCAACTTGGTGCGACAGTCATACTCATTTGATATTTGCTGATAGTAGGGAAAATGAATTTGTTGAAAAATTGAATGGATTAACTTATGCCGAAATAGCGGCTAAAGGTGGAGGAATTCTCAATTCTGCTCAAAAGGTTGCAGAAGCTACAGAAGAAGAACTTTTTGATCAAGCTTGGGAAAGATTAAATGAGTTAATACTTTTGGGTACAGGCGCTATTGAAATAAAAAGTGGATACGGCTTAGATGTTGCAAATGAATTAAAAATACTTCGTGTAATTCAACGTTTGAAAAAAGTTGCTCCTATTCCAGTTAAAGTTACCTTCCTCGGGGCTCATACATTTCCATTAGCATTTAAAGAAAATCATGAAGGCTATATTAGGTTAATTATTGATGAGATGTTGCCAGCGATTGCAAAAGAACAATTAGCAGACTATATTGATGTTTTTTGCGAGGAAGGCTTTTTTAGCGTTACCGAAACTGAACTAATATGTACTGCTGGAAAGCAATATGGACTTACACCTAAAATACATGCAAATCAGCTGCATGCTTCGGGTGGGGTGCAAGTAGGGGTTAAAGTTGGGGCACTTTCTGTAGATCACTTAGAAACAATGGATGATGAGTCAATTGCTGTGCTTAGTAATTCAAATACAATAGGCACTTTATTGCCTACCGCAGCTTTTTTCTTGAGAATGCCATTTCAACCTGCTCGTAAGTTGATCAATTCGAATGCTGCCATTGCAATAGCATCCGATTTTAACCCTGGATCTAGCCCTAGTGGGAATATGAATTTTGTGGTGAGTATCAGTTGTATTCAAATGAAAATGCTACCTGCGGAAGCCATAAATGCAGCTACAATTAATGGAGCATATGCAATGGGAGTAGGAGATGAGCAGGGAAGTATTATGATCGGTAAAAAGGCCAATTTGATTTTCGCTAAACCAATTCCATCGATCAATTATTTACCTTATGCATTTGGTTCAAATTTGGTTGAAAAAGTAATGATCAACGGACATTTTATTTGAGTATATTTAATAGTTAAGATAAAAAATATTTTTTATGAATTATTTTAAGTTTTATAACAAGCATGATGTATTATCGCTTACAAAAATCAGAAGGTTCGAAACCAAATTGGGAGAAAGAATTCAAGTAATAAAAAATCCAGCTCAACTTTCTGATGAGTTAAAGCAATCAACAGCCAAATACATTATCATTGGAATTCCAGAAAATATTGGAGTAAAAGCCAATGGCGGAATAAGTGGGACAGATTCTTCTTGGGTGCCTTTCTTAAATGCTTTTTTAAACATACAAAGCAATGATTTTTTAGAAGGCAGCAATTTACTTTTACTAGGCCATTTCGATTTTTCCGCAATCGAAAAATTAATTGAACAAAATGCACATAATGATGATGAACAATTGGAATCATATCGACATGCTGTTAATGAAATTGATGTTGCAGTAGAGCAAATAATTCAAGTAATAACACAAAATAATAAAATACCAATTGTTATAGGAGGAGGGCATAATAATTCATATCCTTGTATTAAAGGTGCTGCAAAAGGATATTTTAAAGCAGGATTAATTCCTATAGCCCAAATTAACGCGATCAATTTAGATGCCCATGCAGATTTCAGACCTATGGAAGGTAGGCATAGTGGAAACGGTTTTAGTTATGCAGAAGCCGATGGTTATTTAGAAAAATATTGTGTCATTGGGATTCATGAAAATTATCTTCCACAAAATGTATGGATCGACATTGTAAATAATCCATTTATCGATTGCATCACTTTTGAAGATATTTTTGTCCATGAAAAAAGAACTTTTTTGCAAACTATTTTACATGCAACAAGTTTTACCGATGGTACATTATGCGGTATTGAATTAGATATTGATTGTATTCAAAAT
>JAYTXG010000201.1:0-11693 GCA_043743375.1 Sphingobacteriia bacterium | reverse complement strand
GCCATTTCCCATGCTTCTATTACAATAAATGATTCGGTATTTACTGCAAAACTCATATTAGCAGGAGCATATACTAGTGGACGGATATATGCATTTTGTAAGTTGTTCTGTTTTAAAACTTTATAGGTAGCAGTAATTAACTCTTGTGTATTAAAAGTGTAAGGAAGATTAATTGATTGAGCAGAAATTTTTAGTCGCTCAAAATGTTCAACAGGTTTAAATATTTTAGTTTCGCCCGAATCTGTTTTATAAGAACGAATACCTTCAAACACACCATAACCATAATGTAAAGATTGACTATATAAATCGATCTTAGCATCCGCTGCTTTCACAAAAGCACCATTTTGATAAATAAAGGTTTCGTTATTATAATACATATTTTTAAAAATTTCTATAAATTTATTGAATTATACAGATAACGGTTTGTTTATATGATGGTTGATGCATTTAGTACTGCATTTTTAGATGCCGATGACTTTGCATTTCTTTTGATAAAATCTGCAATTAAGTCGCCAATTGCGTTGGTACCATAATTATTAATGGCATCAATATCTTTTGAAACGAACCCATTGGATAAAGTCCAGTTAACCGCTTCCCTTACTGCTATTGCTTCTTCAAACATTTCAAAATGATCTAGCATCATTGCAGCTGATAAAATTGATCCCAATGGATTGGCAATATCTTTTCCTGTTGCTTGAGGATAAGACCCATGAATTGGCTCAAATAATGCCGAACCATTTCCTACAGATGCTGATGGTAATAAACCCAAAGATCCGCTCAAAACACTTGCTTCATCACTTATAATATCTCCAAACATATTTTCGGTAAGTACAATATCAAATTGTGCAGGATTAATAATTATTTGCATAGTTGCATTATCAACGTACATATAATCTACAGTAATATCTGCATATTGTGCCGATATTTCTTGCACAACTTTACGCCATAGTCGGGATGTTTCTAGAACGTTTGCTTTATCAATTAAGGTTAATTTTTTTCGTCGTGTTTGTGCATATTTAAAAGCCAAATGTGCAACTCTTTCTATTTCATAAGCGTTGTATGCACATTCATCACTTGCATAAGTTTGATTATCGTTTACAAATTTTTTTCCAAAATAAATACCCCCCGTTAGTTCCCTGAAAATAATAAAATCAACTCCAACTAATTGCTTAGTTTTTAAAGGTGCTAAATGCATTAAAGCTTTATAGGTAGTTATTGGCCTGATATTGGCAAACAGTTCTAATTCTTTGCGTAATTTTAGCAAGCCTTGTTCTGGTCTTACTTTGGCTGTTGGGTCGTTGTCGTATTTAGGATGCCCAATAGCACCAAATAAAATGGCATCACTTTGCTTACAAATTTCTATTGTTTCATCAGGTAAAGGATTTCCTGTTTTATCAATGGCATCTGCACCCATCAAAGCATACACATACATAAATTGATGACTAAATTCTTCACCAATTGCATTTAATACTTTTATAGATTGTGAAGTTACTTCTGGGCCAATTCCATCTCCATTAATTACTGCTATTTTCTTGTTCATATTTTACTAATTCTTTTTTTCAAATTGTGCTATCTGATCTTTTTTGCTTAGTAAAAAATTAATATCATCAAAGCCGTTTAATAAGCAGGTTTTTTTATAGGAATTTAATTCAAACTGTTCTTGTATGCCTGTTCCATCAATAGTAATAGTTTGTGTTTCTACATCAATGCTTAAAGTAGCTTCATTGGATTGTTCAAAAATTTGTTGAAGAAAAGTACCTGAAACAGTTACCGGTAACACCCCATTATTTAAAGCATTATTTTTAAAGATATCTGCAAAAAAACTAGATACTACTGCATTAATACCATAATCCTGTAAGGCCCAAGCAGCATGTTCTCTAGAAGATCCACAACCGAAATTTTTTCCTGCAACTAAAATTTCGCCCGTAAATTGAGGCTGATTAAGTGGAAAATAAAATGTAGGTTTTGCTTCATCGTTTTCCTCATATCTCCAATCTCGAAATAAATTTTTTCCAAACCCATCACGTGTAGTAGCTTTTAAAAAACGCGCAGGAATAATCTGATCAGTATCTATATTTTCCATCTTCAATGGAATAAAACGACTAATTATTTTTTGTAATGGTTTCATTTTTTGTTTTTTTATAACTACATCATCTCTCTCACATCTGTAACTACTCCTGTAATAGCCGCTGCTGCTGCAGTTAGTGGGCTAGCCAATAATGTTCTCGCACCAGCACCTTGGCGTCCTTCAAAATTTCTATTACTAGTACTAATACAATATTCTCCAGCAGGAATTTTATCTTCATTCATTCCTAAACAGGCACTACATCCAGCTTGACGAACTTGAAATCCAGCTTCAGCAAATATTAGATCCAACCCTTCTGCATGTATTTGTTTGGCAACTTGTTGAGATCCCGGAACAATCATTACATGCACATTACTATTTTTCTTTTTGCCTTTAATTAATGCAGCTACTTCCCTTAAATCTTCAATTCGAGAATTAGTGCAGCTGCCAATAAATATATATTGAACAGGCATTCCTATTAAAGAAGCGCCACTCTGTAATCCCATATATTTTAATGCCTTGATAATATTGTTTCTTTCGCCTTCATCTGGTATTGTATCCGTTACAGGTATTGTTCCATTAATTGCAATACCTAAGCCAGGGTTAGTACCATAAGTAATCATAGGTTGAATATCTGTTGAACTAATATTTATTTCTGCATCAAATATTGCAGACTCATCTGTATACAAATTATTCCATCTAGCCAACAGCTTATTCCACTCTTCACCTTTTGGAGCAAAAGTTCTTCCATTTAAATAATTAAAAGTAGTTTGATCAGGCGCAATCAAACCACCCCTTGCACCCATTTCGATACTCATATTACAAATGGTCATTCGAGCTTCCATAGACAAAGCCCTAATGGTGCTTCCTGCATATTCCACAAAATATCCTGTTGCACCACTTGCAGATATTTTTGCGATGATGTATAAAATAATATCTTTGGCTACCACTCCTTTTTGCAATTCACCATCAATATTAATGCGCATAGTTTTGGGTTTGCTTTGCAAAACACATTGTGTTGCAAAAACCATTTCTACTTCACTTGTTCCAATGCCAAACGCAATGGTACCAATTGCTCCATGGGTAGAAGTATGGCTATCACCACATACAATGGTCATGCCAGGTTGGGTAATTCCGAGTTCTGGCCCAATCACATGCACAATACCTTGGTAAGGGTGCCCCAATCCATATAATTCTACTCCATGGTTGCTACAATTATCAATTAACTTTTCTACTTGCATTCGAGAAAGTTCATCTTTAATTGGTAAATGTTGATTAACTGTAGGCACATTATGATCGGCAGTTGCAATTGTTTGCTTAGGTCTAAATAATTCAACTCCTCTTTGCTCAATTCCTTTAAAAGCTTGTGGACTAGTTACTTCATGAATAAAATGCCTATCAATATAAAGAACAGATGGACCATCAGGTATTTTTTCTACTACATGATTATCCCAGATCTTATCGAATAATGTTTTTGCCATTGAATAATTTATTATACAATTACTTTTTCAGAAAAATATGCCTGAGCCATTTTTTTTAAATCAACTTCAACTACTTCTTTTTTACTGTCGGCAATAGTTACAAAGGTTTGGTACAATTCATCAATATCATCTCTAGTAAATTCATATCCTAATTTTTGAAATCGATAAGCCAGCGCGCTTCTACCACTTCTTGCTGTTAATACAATCTTACTTCCAGCGGCACCTACTTTTTCTGGATTGATGGTTTCATAAGTTTGTGCATCTTTTAAAAATCCATCTTGATGAATTCCAGAAGAATGAGAGAAAGCATTAGATCCAACAATTGCTTTATTGGGTTGAACAGGCATTCTAAAAGTTTCAGATACTTGTCTGCTTAATGGATTCAACATTTCTGTTTTAATATTCGTGTACAACCCTAAATTTTTGTGCTGTTCAATAATCATTACTACTTCTTCTAATGAAGTGTTACCAGCTCTTTCTCCCAATCCGTTAATGGTACATTCTATTTGTCGTGCTCCATTAATTACTCCACTTATGGAATTGGCAGTAGCCAATCCAAGATCATTATGGCAGTGGCATGAAAGAATTGCTTTATCAATATTGGGTACATTATTCATGAGAAAAGCAATTTTTTCTCCATACTGATAAGGTAAACAATAACCAGTAGTATCCGGAATATTTACAACAGATGCGCCTGCATTAATTACCGCTTCAACAATTCGGGCAAGGTATACATCATCGGTTCTTCCTGCATCTTCCGCAAAAAATTCTACATCATCTGTAAAATTTCTTGCCCATTTAACCGCTTGTATGGCCCTTGCTAAAATATCATCTTGTGTAGTGTTGAATTTTCCTTTTATGTGAAAATCGGATGTGCCAATACCTGTATGAATTCTCGGACGGACAGCATATTTAAGCGCTTGTGCAGCTACTTCAATGTCTTTTTGCACAGCACGCGTTAATCCACATACAGTTGTTTTTTTAATGATTTTTGAAATCTGGTTAACAGATTCAAAGTCACCGGGACTAGAAATTGGAAATCCAGCTTCAATTACATCAACCCCTAATTCTTCTAATTGCAATGCCAATTCTACTTTTTCTTTGGTATTTAATTTACAACCCGGAACCTGCTCACCATCACGAAGTGTGGTATCAAAAATAAAGACCTGCTGACTCATATTCCTCAATTTTTATAGTAGAGATAAAAAAGACAGGCTCGCTTAAGTTGTTATAGATTGCCTTAAATAACAACTGTACGGCCTGTCTGTTACGAATTTATAAAGTCTTATCTTCGAAAATGAATCAATTTTGGTTCGATTTTACATTGTGTAAGGTTGCAATTTTATGTTATAACCCTTACCAGTATTGATTTTTGAAACAAACAAACTACGATGCCCAACCGCAATACAGATGCACTATTTCAGCTTGTTCAATCGATGGGAAGGGCCGAAAAGCGCAATTTTAAGTTATACATCAACAGAAATTCTGGTTCAAGCACTTTAAAAGTAGTGCAGTTATTTGATGCGTTGGATAAAATGAAGCAGTACGACGAGGTGATTCTACTAAAAAAATATCCCTCTATTCAAAAACAGCAACTTTCTAACCTCAAAGCACATTTGTACCAAGAGATACTTACTAGCCTCCGATTATTAAAGCAAGATGAAAATATAGACCTTCAATTACATGAACAATTAGATTTTGCCAGAATCCTTTATAACAAAGGACTCTATCTACAGAGTTTAAAAATGCTCGACCGAATTAAAGAATTGGCTAGAACAAATAACCAAGTAACTTATATACAGCAGGTATTATTTTTAGAGAAAAAAATTGAGGGATTGCATATTACAAGAAGTATGCAAAATAGGGCAGAAATATTGTGCAACGAGGTAGATGAAACCAATAATCGGTTAGAAGTAATTGGTACATTATCCAATATTGCCTTGCTATTATATGGTTGGTATATTAAAAACGGATTGGCCAGAAATGAAGCTGATAAAATTGAATTAGAACAATATTTTAAACACCCTATTTTTAATGAATCGCAGTTCTACAAAGGTTTTTATGAAAAACTATATCTCTATCAATGTTATTGTTGGCATGCATTTATTAATCAAGAATTTTTGGCTTATTATAGATACACACAAAAATGGGTAGATCTATTTCATGCAGAACCAAAAATGATTGAGATTGAAACAGCACATTACATAAAAGGTATACACAATTTATTATCGGCACATTTTGATTTGCGTAATTATAAAAAATTTAATGAAACGATTATTGTGTTTGACCACTTTATTAATACTCCTGTGGTTCAAGAAAATAAAAATAACCTCATTCAAACATTTACTTATTTATATACGGCTAAACTGAATAAGCATTTTATGGAAGGCACATTTACAAAAGGCCTTTCGTTGATACCAGAAATAGAGACAAAATTAAAAGAATATGAATTGTATTTAGATAGGCATCGTGTATTGGTTTTCTATTATAAATTTGCTTCTTTGCTTTTTGGAAGTGGTGATAGTGAAGGCAGTATTGATTATTTAAATAAAATCATCAACTTAAAAGTAGATCTAAGAACCGACTTGCAATGCTATGCTCGCTTACTTCATTTAATTGCACATTATGAATTAGGTAACTTTGATTTATTAAAATATTTATTAAAATCTGTATATCGATTTATGGCTAAGATGCAAAATTTAAGCACAGCAGAGGAAGCCATGTTTAGTTTTCTAAGAAATGCTTTTAACGTGTCTCCAAAAAAGCTACAACCAATGTTTGAAGTGTTACTATTAAAATTACAATCGTTATCAAAGGATCCATTAGAAACAAGGGCATTTATGTATTTGGATATTATTTCTTGGCTCGAAAGTAAGATTCAACAGAAGCCAGTGCAAACTATAATTAGGCAAAAATTTTTAGTAGCGGGGAAGAGGTAAATTTTTTAAATCAACATACTCTCCCCAATCGGAAAAACAATACTCATTTTACAGCCACCATTGTGAATGGTTTCTATTAACATCGTTCCATTAAATAATTCTACCCTATTGGTAATATTATAAATACCAATACCACTTTTTTGAGATTTAGAATTAAAGCCAATGCCATTATCGGATATCGTTAAAAAAATATGTTGTATATCTCTTTTTAATTCTATTGTGCATTTTTGGGCATTCGCATGTTTTAATACATTACTCATTGCTTCTTGTACTATTCTAAAAATACTTAATTTAAAATCGTACTGAATATCATCTTCAATTAAATTGTATGATTCAAATAGCAAATCAATTTCTTTTACTGCAGTTACATCATCTAAAATACTGTCAATCGCTTTTATCAATCCAAAATCTTTAATTAAAGGAGTAACTAAATTTTGGGTAAGCTTGCGTATATCTTCAATTGCATTGAAAATAAAATTAGAAGATTGCTTTAATAAATCCGATCCGCCCTCTAGCGTTTTTTCGGCAGAAGCAATATACATCATCGCAACAGTGAGTTGCTGATTTACATTATCATGCAATTCTCTACTTATATCATGCTTTTCTTTTTCCTGTGCCATAATTACTGCTTCTGCAATTTCTCTTTGCTTCAAAACCCTTTCCTCTTCAAGCTTTTGCTCCATAGCGATTCTAGTACTTAAAACATTTTCTAAGTTCTTTTTTCTTTCAATACTGTATTGAATTGATTTTGCAAGTAGCTTTTCCTCAAACTCTCCTTTTACTAAATAATCTTGTGCGCCACGGGCCATGGTTTCTAATGCCATGTCCATATCTACTAGTCCGGTTAACACAATAATGGGTACATCGGAAGCAATTTGGTTGATATGATTAAAAGAATCAATACCTACACTATCAGTTAATGATAGATCTAATAAAATTAAATCGGGTTTACGCTCAGCTAATATTTTTACAGTTTCTGCAAAACTTACAGCACGTAATAAAGTATTGAAGTGCAGCCTAGTTCGCAACAATAAGCCTTCCAACACAAATAAATCTGCTGGATTATCTTCCACTACCAAAATGGTTAATAAGTTAGTTGTATCAGGTGTATATTCTTTCAAAAGCATCTTTAAATTTTTCCATTACTACTTTTCTTTTTAAACTCATTTTAGGTGTCATTTCACCAGTTTCGATAGACCATTCTCTGGGTAATAATTCGAACTTTTTAATTTGCTCTACATGATTAAAAAATTGATTAAAACTCTCCACTAACTCTCTATACAACTCTAAAACTTTAGGATGATGCACAACATCTTCATTAGTAGTATAAGGAATACCTTTCTCACGCATCCATTCTTTTAAAGTTGCAAATGATGGAACTATCAAAGCACCTACAAATTTCTTTTCTGCACCAACTATCATTATCTGCTCAATAAACGGACTTTCCTTTAATTTATTTTCGATTGGCTGCGGCGCCACATATTTTCCACCTGAAGTTTTAAATAACTCTTTCTTGCGATCCGTTATTTTCAAGAATTTTGTTTCATCCCAAACACCAATATCTCCTGTTAATAACCATCCGTCTATAATGGTTTCTGCAGTGAGGTCGGGACGTTTGTAATATCCCTTCATTACACACGGACCACTTACTAATATCTCGCCATCTTCGGCAAGTTTTACATTTACTCCTTTAACAGGTGGACCAACTGTTCCAAATTTTGTACCCCCTTTTTCTTTTCGATTAACACTAATAACAGGACTATTTTCTGTTGGTCCATATCCTTCAAAAACATTAATTCCAGCAGCATTAAAAATGCGTAGTAACTTAACCTGGCAAGCAGCACCTCCAGTAATTACATAAGAAATATTACCTCCAAGCGCTTCGCGCCATTTAGAAAATATGAGTTTATTGGCAATTGCCAATTGTGTATTGTACCATAGCCCACCACTTATTCTGTTATCGTATTTTTCTGCCAATTCAACCGCCCAGAAAAACAATTTTCTTTTAACACCAGTTAATTCAGTGCCCTTTGCCATTATTTTTTCGAACACTTTTTCTAATAAGCGTGGCACGGTTGTAAAACCATCTGGTTTAACTTCTTTTAAATTATCGCCAATTGTTTCTAAACTTTCGGCATAATAAATACCGATTCCACTGAACAAATAAATATAAGAACAGGTTTTTTCAAAAATATGATTCAATGGAAGAAAACTCAACACTTTACTATTGGGCGCATCTTCAAATGGGAAGCTTTCTTTTGAGAATTTTACATTCGAGCAAATATTTTTATGGGTAAGCATTACACCTTTTGGAGTTCCGGTTGTTCCAGAAGTATAAATAATTGTAGCTACCTGATCTTCAGGAATTGCTTTTTTAATCTCATTTACTTTATTGATTAATTCACTGTAAGCTAAATCGCAAACCTCCATCCAATTTTTTGCACCAGGTATTTTGTCGAAAGTGTAAACAGTTTTAATAGAAGGAACTTTATCTAAAAGGCTATTTATTTTTAGCAATAGTTCTTCATTAGCTACAAAAATATATTTAACAGCAGCATCATTTAAAATAAACTGTAACTCTAACGGATTGGTGGTTGGATAAACAGGAACCAAAATAGCACCAATTTGTTGAACTGCTAAATCGGTAAATATCCATTCGGGCCTATTGTTACTAATGATGGCAATTTTATCGCTGCCCTCTGGTGTGTAATCATTTCCACTTACCCCTAACTGCAATAAACCTGCGCTAAAACGATTTACAATATCGGCAGTTTCTTGAGTGCTGTAATTTTTCCATACTCCATTTTCTTTGGCAACCAACATATCATTCTTAGGAAAATTGGTCAACTGATGTTTTAAACAATCGAATAAGCGAGTATAATTCATAAGCATTCAATATATGAATTGTTAAATTACTAAAATAAACACAAACAAAAAAAAATCCATTAAAATAGAAGGGTAATTAAATAAAATATGGCTATTTAGAATAATACTGCCCTTCGGGGATTTTAAAAACCCTGCTTTGCTGAAATAATTGAAATTGGTTAAATTCTTTAGCGTTTTCTCTAAAAGTATCAGTCAATAGCCACTCATTGTAGGCTGATAATATATTTTCTTTAGCCAAATATTGCCAATGATCAAATAGTTTAAATGGATAATTATTTACTTCAGTGGCAAGCCATTTTGTTATAAATAATTGTTTGGTAACTGTTAGTTGTTTCGCAGTAATGATACCCGTAAAATTAGTACTCACTTCTTTAAAGGTACTCAGCACTTTCTGTTCAAATAATGAAAGAGCGGGTTTTGCGAGTTGTAAAGTATTAAGGTCTGATTTGTACAATGTTTTATATGCAATAAACAAAGTGTTCTTTACTTCTGCAGTTTTTGCAGAATAACTTTCGAGGTTTACAAACAGCTCACCATACAATATGATTCTTATGCAATTTTGTTGATCGCTGTAATATTTTATTGCATTAAAATAATTACCGCTGAAATTAGGATCAAGCTGAATTCCTTTCTCCCATTGAACAATAGCTTCTTTGGTGTTTTTTTCTAAAGCCAAGCTCTCGCCATATTCATTATAAATTACGCCACCTTTAGGAAATTTTTTTAAAGCAATAAGATACATTTTATTCGCTTCCTTATAATTGCCAATTGCTTTATAGGGAAGTCCGAGTATTTGAAAAGCTTGCTGATCTGCATCGTCCATTTCAATCACTATTTTGCCTGTTTCAATGGCTTTTATAAAATCTCTTTGTAAAAAATAAGCGAAAGAAAGGTTTTTAAGTAACTCCATATTTAATGGATCTGTTTGCCTTGCTCTTTGCAATGAAGCAACTGCATTCTCAAGATCACCCTGCTGCATAAACACTTTTGCATTCTCTTGTAACTGTTTTACAGATATCGTTTGGGCGGAAATTGATTCAAGAAAAAAGAAGCCAATAAAAATGAATTGTAATTTTTTCATGGGCAGTAAATTAATCTGTAATCAAATTAGTTAATAAACCATCACGCAACTTTGGCTCAAACCAAGTGCTTTTAGGAGGCATAACATTACCACTATCTGCGATAGTAAACAACTGATCAATTGTAACAGGAAATAAACTGAAAGCTGCCGCCATTTCGCCATTATCAACCCTTTGCTCTAATGCTGCTAAGCCTCTAATTCCGCCAACAAAATCAATTCGCTTGTCGGTACGCTGGTCCATGATTCCTAAAATTGGACCTAATATTTTTTCTTGCAAAATACTAATATCTAACACACCAACTGGGTCATTGCTATATGAGCCTTCTTTGGCAATTAATTGATACCACTGAGCACCAATATATAAACCAAAAGTATGTAATTGCTCGGGACGATAAGTTTGCTTACCCATTAATTTTATTTCAAAATAATTTTCGAGCGCTACTAAAAATTCTTCTACTGTTAAACCATTCAAATTTTTTACAACACGGTTATAATCCATTATGTATAACTGATTGGAAGGGAATAAAGTAGTTAAAAAATAATCGGCTGCTGGGGTTGCTTTAGCACCTAAATCAGCCCTTACTTTAGCCGCAGATGCAGCCCTATGATGCCCGTCTGCTATGTAGGTACAAGGAACTTCATCATTAAACAATCGAGTAATTTCTGCTACAACAGTTGAATCACTTACAATCCATATAGTATGTTTAATGCCGTCTTCTGCAATAAAATCGTAAGCCTCAGATTTAGTGGATTTCCACTTATCAATCAACGCATCGATTTGAGTGTTTTGGCGATAAGCTAAAAAAACATTGCCCGTTTGTGCACCAGAGATTTTGATATGATTAATGCGGTCTAACTCTTTTTCGGGTCTGGTAAATTCATGCTTTTTAATAATATTATTTTCATAGTCATCTACACTACTTACACAAACCAAACCAGTTTGACTTCTTCCATTCATTATTAATTGATAGATATAGTAACAATCTTTCGACTCACGAAACAATACATCGCGCTTTATGAATGCATCTAAATTATCTTTTGCTTGTAAATAAACAGCTTTATCATGCACATCTGTTTTGTCCGACAAATCAATTTCACTTTTAGTAATGTGCAAAAAAGTATGGGTATTTCCTTGTGCTTCGATTTTAGCTTCTGCACTACTTAATACATCATAAGGTAAACTTGCTACTTTCTTTGCCAATTGAGGCTGAGGCCTCAAAGCTTTAAATGGTTGGATTCTC
>JAYTXG010000200.1:0-3761 GCA_043743375.1 Sphingobacteriia bacterium | reverse complement strand
AGCACGGTAGGCTTATTCATACTTTCCAGTGCATACCAAGTACTATTTATATTGGTTGCTTTACTATCGTTAATAAATTCAATTCCTCTAACCATTGCAACAAATTCCATTCGATGTTCTAGGTTATGAAAATTATTTACTGCTTCTCTAATTTTTTCCTTTCGGATACCAATGGTTGCAGCAGCAATACATGCGGCCATGGTGTTGTACTGATTGTGTTTTCCTTTAAGAGCAAAGTCATAAATACTCATGCTTACTCTTTCTTCTTGGATTCTTAGCATCATCTGGTCGCCCTTGATGTAGCCGCCTTTTTTTATTTCGTGTTTCATAGAGAATGGTAGTGGGTTAGTATAAATGGTTAGTAATGGGAGTTTTTGTGTGATTATTTCATCATCGTCGCAGTAGATAAAATAATCAGTATTAGTTTGGTTTTCAATAATTCGAAACTTACTATTAATATAATTTTCGAATTTATATTCATACCGATCTAAATGATCTTCTGTAATATTTAGTAGAATAGCAATATTGGGTTTGAATGTTTTAATATCATCTAACTGAAATGAACTAATCTCCACTACATACCATTCTTTAGGATCTTCTACAATCTGCTTGGCAAATGAATAACCAATATTTCCTACCAATGCACAACTTAATCCAGCCGTTTCACAGATATGATAAATTAAAGCTGTTGTTGTACTTTTTCCATTACTTCCAGTAATTGCAATTATTTTACTGTTTCCTTTAAATCGATACGCTAATTCAATTTCACTTATTATTGGTATTCCTTTTGAACGTATCAATTTTATTAACTCATTTTTTTCTGGAATTCCTGGGCTCTTTACTACTTCATCTGCAGCTAATACTTTGTCTACAGAATGCATACTTTCTTCAAATTCAATTCCATTAATCTGTAATTCTTTTTTATATATTTCTTTTAATTTGCACCCATCACTTAAGAATACATCATAGCCATGTTGTTTGGCCAATAAAGCAGCACCTATTCCGCTTTCGCCTCCTCCTAATATGATTAATTTTTTACGCACAAATATTTACCTAATTTTTAAAGTGATGATAGACATTACTACACACAATACTGTTACGATCCAAAACCGCACTGCGATTTTACTTTCATGAAATCCTTTTTTTTGATAATGGTGATGCAGTGGACTCATTAGAAATACCCTTTTGCCAACGCCATATTTTTTCTTGGTATATTTAAAATATCCTACCTGAATCATTACACTTAGGTTCTCTATTAAAAACACGCTACAAAAAATGGGTATTAGCCATTCTTTTCGTACAATAATTGCAAGAGAAGCAATAATACCACCTAATGCAAGACTACCTGTATCACCCATAAATACTTGTGCTGGGTAAGCATTGTACCAAAGAAATCCAATACATGCTCCTACAAATGCACCAGCAAAAATGGATAGTTCACCCAAATTAGGTATATACATAATGTTGAGATAATCTGCGAACTTGTAGTTGCCACTAACATAAATGAATATCAGTAATCCCGCACCAATAATGGCACTAACACCTGCAGCTAATCCGTCTAAGCCATCGGTTAAATTAGCTCCATTACTAACAGCAGTAATAATAAGTGTAACAATTAATATATAAACTATCCATGTATATTTTTCTGCCCCTTCACCCATCCAACTAATTAATTTACTGTAATTAAATTCATGATTTTTTATGAATGGAATAGTTGTTATTGGAGTTTTTACTTTTACAAAACTTCTTTCAACTCCATCCATCTGACGAATAATTATATTGGTATCTTTTGCAAAACGTTCTCCTTTTTGTAGAAAATTTATTTTTCTCTCAGAGCCTATAATTTCTCTTTCAACAGTTACTGCATTACTAAAATAGAGTGTAACACCTACAATTATTCCTAACCCAAGTTGACCAATAATTTTAGAAACCCCTGCTAATCCATCACTATCTTTCTTTTTATATGATTGTCCATTTTGCAATGCTGTTCTTCTGGCTCTTATTTTTAAGAGGTCATCTATAAAACCAATAACACCTAGCCATACTGTGCATAGTATCATTAATCGGATATATACTTTGTCGAGATTCGCAAATAATAAAGTAGGTATTAGAATACTTAATAGAATGATGATTCCACCCATAGTTGGCGTTCCTTTTTTCTGTTGCTCCCCTTCTAATCCTAATTCACGAACCGATTCTCCAATTTGCTTTTTCCGTAAGAAAGCGATAATTCGGTTGCCATAAACTGTTGCAATTACTAACGACATTAAAATTGCCATTGCAATTCTGAAAGTAAGGAACTGAAACAGTCCCGCCCCAGGAATATCAAAATGTTGTTTTAGCCAATTAAATAATTGATATAACATAAATTACTTTTTTTCAAGTGCTTGTTGTAAAACCAATTTATCATCAAAAGGGTATTTCACTCCATTAATCTCTTGGTATTTCTCATGTCCCTTACCTGCTACCAAAACAATATCTTCTGGCTTTGCAAAATCAACTGCTGCATTAATTGCATCTCTTCTATCAACAATAGTGATGTATTTTCTTTTAGCCGAACTAGTTAATCCAACTTCCATATCGCTAACTATTTGTTCAGGATCTTCTGTTCTTGGATTGTCGCTCGTAAGAATTACTCGATCACTTAAATCACATGCAGCTTGTGCCATCAATGGGCGTTTGGTTTTATCTCTATTACCACCACATCCAACAACTGTTATTATTTGTTCGTGACCTTTACGCAATTTTTTAATGGTTGTTAATACATTTTCTAATGCATCAGGGGTATGGGCATAATCAATTATTCCAATTATTTTGTTTTTACTAATACTATAATCAAATCTTCCTTCAGCTCCACTTAACAAGCTTAAAGCAGTTAATACATTATCACTTTCTTCTCCCAAACAAATAGCGGCGCCATAAGCTGCTAATAAGTTATAGGCATTAAATTCTCCAATTAATCGAAAGTGTACTTCTTTATCATTCACCGTCATCACTAATCCGGTAAGCTGGTTTTCTAATAGCTTACCTTTAAATGCTGCTAATGTTTTTAAACTATATAAATACTTTTTGGCTTTAGAGTTTTGTAACATTACTTCACCTCTTTTATCATCTGCATTTGAAATGGCGAATGCAGTTGAAGGCAAATGATCAAAAAAACTTTTCTTTACACGTATATATTCTTCAAATGTTTTATGATAATCTAAATGGTCATGGGTTATATTGCTAAATATTGCACCAGTAAATATTAATCCAGTAATACGATGTTGATGAATTGCATGGCTACTACATTCCATAAATACATGAGAGCAACCTTCACTTACCATTAATTGCAATAGTGCATTTAAACTAACTGCATCAGGAGTAGTATGCGTAGCAGGAATAATTTGATCGTCAATTTGATTTTGAACTGTACTAATCAATCCGCATCGATACCCTAACTTGCGAAACAATTTAAATAATACGGTGACTATAGTAGTTTTACCATTTGTTCCGGTAACACCTACCAATTTTACTTTTGAAGAAGGGTTATCATAAAAATTAACGGCCATTAATGCTGCGGCTTCTTGCGTATTACTAACAACTAAATAAGTTATTCCATCAACTAAATCAATTGGTAATTTTTCACATACAATTGCTATCGCACCAGCATTAATAGCTTTTGTTATAAAAAGATGACCGTCGAACTCAACACCAGTGATAGCAATGAATAATGATCCTTTAGTAATTTTCCGGGAATCAATTTCAATAGCTGAAACCGT
>JAYTXG010000199.1:0-24431 GCA_043743375.1 Sphingobacteriia bacterium | reverse complement strand
GCGGCATCTCCAACAATAATAGCTGTCCATGCAAACCAAAAAAGCAAAACACCTGGATTTAAAATGTTCATCAAATATCCAGATATAAATATTCCGGCGTATTCTCTTTTTTTAAATTTCTTTTCAACTAAAATACTACCCTCATCAGTGGTTACTTTTTTAAAAAACAAGGTGTAAACCCCTACTGCAACCAAAAAGATACTACCTGTTACGGCAATCTCCGTGCTATAATTCAATGCCTTAGTAAATAATGTAGTAAAAAAATTACAAATCACAACTAATGTGATATCGCTTGCTGAAACGCCAGCTACAAAAAAGTATCCTGCTTTATGCCCATTATTGATGCTTTGTTTAATAATGGCAAAAATAATTGGGCCTATAGAGATGCTTAGAAGTATCCCTAAAATCAATCCTTTAATTATAGGTGCTAACATAATTGGAAATAATTATTTTAATGGATTATTTATCTGATAGCTTCTTTAACGAATTTTGTACTATTTAAATAGTCTTGCCAATCTTTAAACATTTGTCCTTTTAATACGCGTGGAAATTTATGTTGGCCTCCAATTTTTCCTTTAGACTTCATAAAGTCCATAAATTTATGTTCGCTAAGTGCTTCTAATTTCACTTCTTTTAATGCACTCTTTCGTTCAACTGCATAATCATCATTTAATTCACACAAACATTTATCGATGTAGATACCTAATTCATTGGCATTTACTTTTTCGTTGCAAGCAACATACCATCGATGTCCAAAAAAATTACCAGAAGGAACTCCTGCAACTGTAAACTCTGGTATGCAAATATTAAAATGTTCTCCTGCCATCTGTATGGCTTTATTCATATTATCAACACTAAGGTGTTCTCCAACCATACTTAAAAAATGTTTGGTTCTGCCTGTAATAATAATTTCTGCTCTTTCTTTATCAATGAAACGAACGGTATCTCCAATTAAGTAACGCCATGTACCTGAAGTTGTGCTAATTAATAAAGCATAGTCTTTACCTTCTTCTACTTCATGCAACATCAAGACTTCTGGTTTTTCTACCATATCTCCATCTGAAGTAAAATTTACATCGTCAAAAGGAATAAACTCTAAATAAATATGTTCATTGGTCACCAATTTCATGCCTTCGGAATATTGACGATCCTGATAAGCTATAAATCCTTCGCTTGCTAAATAAGTTTCTATGTAAGTAATGGGCTTCCCCAACATTTTTTCGAACCCCTTTTTATACGGTTCAAAGCTTACACCTCCATGCACAAAAAATGCAAGGTTGGGCCATAGTTCATGAATATTATTTAGTTTGTATCGTTCAACTATCAATTCTATACACATCTGTATCCATGCAGGAACACCTACTAAAAAACCAATATCCCATTCGGGTGCTTTTTCTACTATTTCGTTTATTTTTTTATTCCAGTCTTTCTGTTTTGCAATTTTTTTCCCGGGCTTATAAAATGGTTGAAACCAAAATGGTGCTTTTTTTACGGTAATGCCGCTTAAGTCTCCTGCATAATATCCTGCCCCTTTTTGGAGTTCCGTACTGCCTCCCAATGTAAGCCATCCTTTACTAATTGAAGTGTAAGGAATATTTTCATAACTACGCAAACTTAATAGTTGTTTGATCATTACAATCTTATTACCCTTTAACAAATCATTGGTGATAGGAATGTATTTGCTGGCAGACTCACTAGTGCCGCTACTAAGTGCATAATATTTTATCTTGCCTGGCCAACATATATCAGACTGCCCTTCGATTGTTTTATGCCACCATTCATTGTATATTTTATTATAATTAAAACATGGAACTAATTCTTGAAATTTTTTGCCTGGATGCTTGCTTACCAAAATATCATCAAATCGAAACTGTTGACCAAATGAAGTAAATCTTGCTTTTTTCAATAGCTTCTTTAAAACTTTTAATTGACTACTTCGCAGATTATTCTGAGGTAAACGGAGTGCTTTGAGAATTGAATTGGGAAGTTTTAAATCAATAATGGGCATCGTTAGTGTATGCGGTTTAACGCATACGAAGCTAAAACAAATGCCCAATATTTAGCGTATGAAATATTCTACCCTCGGGGGAAGGTATTAAGGACGCCATCTTTTATAATTATTGTCGCTACTCAGGTTCAACTGATAAGTCATTCTTACTTGTACAGAATAGTAACTATCGTTTGTTGCAGGATTACCTCTAGGTTGATAGCCTGGTTGTGCATCGGGTTTTAATTCATCTCCTCTAAAAGCTAGTTGGTATGCATAAGGGCTCATTAAATTTTTATTGGGATATTCTTTAGCGCTTACATCGTCTAACTTATCGGTATTTGTAAAGCGGTAAGCAATTTCAGCACCTACAGAAAACAGATCAGAAACCTGTACCCTAAATCCTAATCCAGAAACCAAACAAAATGCATTGGTTTTATAAGCTTTCGAGAATTGATTAATGGCAGCATCTTTTCCTTCCGATAATAGTGCAAGAGCTCCGGGTTGAACCTCGGTACCGATATACACTAATTCTACTTTTTTGCCATATCGGTCGATAGTTGTTGGGTTGAAGAAAAACATACCTGGTCCCGCAAACAAATAAGGAGTAATCATTACATTTTCGGTGTTAAAAAGGTCGAACTCTGCCAAAGTACTTATTTCAAAAACATCACTTTTAAAGTTAAGATTGCGATTTCTTGTAGGCCAGTAAATAGACTTCTTATCGTCGGCTCTTACTGGAGCATAGGCAATATTAAGTCTGGCACGGAACCGACTATTAAAATCTACACTTAAATCTGCACTTGCAGAAGGTGATACCTGCTGAAAAAGTGCTTGTGTGTAGATTAAATCTCCAAAATATGCGCTTACACCTGTTCCTATGCCAACCTTCACAGATTGAGCCATCAATACAATTCCAATGTGTAATCCAATGACTGATGCGATAAAAGGTTTAAGTAAAGTGTTTTTCATGTTTTTAATTTTATAGCACAAAACTCCTGTGAATAAAACCTTAAGCGTTATAGGCAATCGGCAGAATATGTAAAAAAATAGTCAGCTAAAAAATGGCCAAAAAATAAAATTAGTTGGCGCCCATTTTTTACTTGAAATGCACTGTTTGCAAGTATTTCACTAAAAAAAATGATTTATATTGGCTAGATTTGTAAATAATTAATAGCATTAATTTGATAATCAATCGAATGATTTTTGTAAATCATTCGTCAGTTTGGACTTTTCTGCTGAATTATTAATAAAAACAGAGTCGATTGAGCAAAAGATTATTTTTAAGTATTCCTGAACATAATTAACCACCCTATGTGTGGCCGAGGAGAGATTTAAATATTTTTAACCCGCCTTAAAATAAGAAACAAGGCTAGAACAGTATATCACCATGAATCCTCAATTGAATAAATAGAGATTATGAAAGACACCACTATATTAATGGTAGAAGACCATAAAGAATTGAGGGAATTTTTAGAAAAAAGCCTTCCCATTACCACCAAAGTAACGGCAGTATCCAATGGAATAGACTGTTTAGAAATGTTGAAGAAAGAAATTCCAGATCTGATTTTACTAGATATCATGCTGCCCTTTCCATTGGATGGATTTTCTATTCTTAGGATTTTAAAAAATGATCCGCGCTTGGTAGGAATACCTGTAATCTTAATGTCTTCGTTTAATAGTGATGATAAAATTAGTATGGGGTTAGAACTAGGCGCAAATGACTATTTAGTTAAGCCATTTAAGATTAATGAACTATTATTAAAAATAAAAAACCTAGTAAGCATAAGAAAAGAAATTAAAAATGAATTAGAAAAAAAGAGTTTGCTGAATGAAGAGGAGAAGGAGATTTCCTCTTTTGAAATGAGTTTCAAAAAGAATTTTATTACGGCAGTAGATGAATTGATGGATAACAATTCCCTTACTGTTCAGGAGCTGGCCGAAAAACTATCGATGAGTATTTCTACCCTTGAACGATGGGCAACCAAATATTACAATACCACTCCTCAGAAATTCATCATCCGGTCGAGATTAATGAAAGCCGAAATGATGTTAAGGCAAAATTTGGGCTCTATTAAAGATATAGCCTATACCACCGGATTTAATTCCAACCCGTACTTCTGTGCTTGCTTTAAAAAAGAATATGGTATATCTCCCCTTGCATTTAAAAAATCGGCAGGAGCACATGCAGGTTCTGACGAATTTCTTACATGAAAGAACGAACTTTCAACTCTTTAGGAATTTTATCAAGCTTAATTTTGGTAAAATCTCGTAAAATGGAAATTTTAAACCTAAATGAACGCCAAGGAAAGAGCATAGAAGATTTAGAAGGTTCTTACAAAATTATTGGCCTTTCGATGTTAATTTTTATTGTAATGATGGCATATACTTCTTTAAACAAATCGGCCAAGAATTCCGAAACTCAGCTAGAAAAAAAAGCAGAAATGCAGTTGGTTCAAAACCGATAAAGTCGGTTTTGAACCAACGCCAAGCCTCTAGCGATACTAATTCCAATAATCAATACCCCCCGCTTAAACCAGTTGGTATTTTTGGGATAATATTTTTGTACAAACAATTTCATAGACCCAAAAAAATGCTCCACAAAATGATGGCTATTTTTATTGGTACTCATTCCCTTAAAGTGCTGAATAATAATATTACCCAAATAGTGATTTTCAAATTCTTTATTGGTTATTCGTTTACTCAAATCAATATCTTCCCCATACATAAAAAACTGTTCATCAAATCCATGTAATTCTTTTATCAAAGAACTCCTCACCATCATAAAAGCTCCCGCTAAAACATCCACCTTATGTATTTGGTTTTTATCCAGTCCGCCCAATGCATAGTGATTAAAAAAACGAGAATTAGGAAACAATTTGGCAATTCCTGTTAATTTAAAAAAAGCTGAAATTGGCTGAGGAAATGATCTTTTACTTTCTGATAAAAAATCTCCATTCTTATTTATCATTTGTACTCCCAATGCCCCAACTTTAGAATGGCTAGTTAAATAATTTACACATTCAGTTAAGGCATTTGGTGGTATTAAAGTATCGGGATTTAAAAACAACACAAATAACCCTTTACTAATTTGTAAAGCTTGATTATTGGCTTTAGAAAAGCCTTTATTATGCTTGTTTTTAATGAAAATCACTTCTTTAAATTCACTTTCAATTGGTTGAACTAAATCATTTTTACTATCATTATCAACTACAATTATTTCTGCTTCAATTTCCGTAATAGCCAACTTTACAGCGCTTAAGCATGGAATTAAATAATTGTACACTTGGTAATTAACAATGATAACAGATAGTTGCACTCAAATAATTTATACCGTCAAAGATGCTGAATAAGTATCAAAAAGTTGCTGTTTCAATTGAATGAAGGTTACTTTTGTAACATGTTAAAAAATACTTTATTAAAAGCAACAGAAGCTGGGGCAGCCGAACTGAAACGTTTTTTTAATGGGAGCTTTGTAATTAGCAATAAAGAAGGCATTAATAACTTGGTAACTGAAGCAGATCATGCTGCCGAAAAAGCCATTTTTGCTGTTATTCAAGCGGAATTCCCCAATCATTTTATTTTGAGTGAAGAAAGTGGAGAAATTATACAGGATTCTACTTATAAATGGATAATTGATCCTATAGATGGAACCGTCAATTTTTCCAATGGAATTCCGATTTGTTGTG
Source organism: Sphingobacteriia bacterium (assembly GCA_043743375.1). GTDB lineage: Bacteria > Bacteroidota > Bacteroidia > Chitinophagales > Chitinophagaceae > Sediminibacterium. The sequence continues at coordinate 18,755 of JAYTXG010000199.1, read as the reverse complement.
TAAGTATTGGTCTTGAGCAAGAAGGAAAAATGATAATGGGTGCTGTTTACAATCCTATAATGAATGAGTTTTATTTTGCAGAAAAAGGTTTAGGTGCAACCTTAAATAACCAGCCCATATCGGTTAGCAGTAAAACTTCGGTAATAAAAAGTTGCTTGGTTACTGGCTTCCCTTATACTTATTTAGATGCTCCAAATGGACCAATTCAGGTTTTTGAAAAATTAATTAGAAAAGGAGTTCCAGTTCGTCGCCTAGGGAGTGCGGCCATTGACTTATGTTGGGTTGCTGCAGGCAGATTTGATGGATTTTATGAGCATAATCTTCAAGCATGGGATAGTGCAGCAGGGTATCTAATGGTTAAAGAAGCCGGCGGAAGGGTATCCGATTTTATGGGTAATGAGTATTCGCCTTATCAACCTCACTTAATTGCAACCAACGGAAAAATACATGATGAGTTGATGGGTATTGTTAACGGAGCAAATTTAAATAATTAATATTTTATGGAAGAAAGAACAGAGGTTGCAGATTTAGGTGAATTCGGATTAATTGATCATCTAACTAAAAATATTGAGCTTCAAAACGCATCAACTGTATTGGGTGTTGGTGATGATGCCGCAGTAATTGATCATTTTGGTAAACAAACTGTAATTAGCACAGATTTGTTATTAGAAGGGGTTCATTTTGATTTGACGTATACTCCATTAAAACATTTAGGATATAAATCGGTTGTAGTTAATTTGAGTGATATCTATGCAATGAATGCAACTCCAACGCAAATAACACTTAGTATTGGAATTAGTAATCGTTTTAGTGTAGAAGCTTTGAACGAATTTTACGATGGCGTTTATTTTGCTTGTGAAAAATATGGTGTTGATTTAGTTGGAGGAGATACTAGCACATCTCCAAAGGGATTAATTATTTCAGTTACCGCAATTGGTGAAGTTTCTCCTAATAAATTTGTTAAAAGAAGCACAGCCCAAAAAGGCGACCTAATATGTGTTAGTGGAGATTTAGGTGGTGCTTTTCTTGGATTAACTTTAATGGAAAGAGAAAAGAAAATTTATCTCGAGAATCCTGCGATACAACCTGATTTAGAAAATGAATCTTATGTAGTTGGACGATTATTAAAGCCAGAAGCTAGAAAAGACATTATTGATTTTTTTGAAACTAATTCAATCATGCCAACTTCTATGATGGATGTAAGTGATGGCATCAGTAGTGAAGTGCTTCATCTTTGCAAGCAATCAAATGTTGGTGCAATTATTTATGAGAACAAGCTTCCCATTTCAGAGGAAAGTAGAATGGCTGCATATAAATTTGGACTAGACCCTACCGTTTGTGCTTTAAACGGTGGAGAAGATTACGAATTAATTTTTACTTTAAAACAAGAAGACCACGATAAAATTGTGTTGAATGAAGAAATAAGCGTGATAGGGTATACAACCGATATAGAAGAAGGAGTAAAGCTTCAAACAAAGGGTGGTAACACTTATAATATTACTGCACAAGGATGGAACGCTTTTCAACAATAACTTCCTAAATGAAAAAAGCGTTTGTCCTTTTTTTGTTGTTGCTAATTATTCAGTTGAAAGTTGATGCACAAGAAAAAAAAATAATTTCAAAAAAATTTTCCCCGCAGGAAATGAGGTCTGATGCTGAAATATTGAAAAATATTTTAGAAGCCAATCACCCAAGTCTTTATTGGTATACACCAAAAGATAGTCTTGATTATTTTTTTACTCAAACTCTTATTTCCTTAAATGATTCACTTACTGAAATTAATTTTAAAAACAAATTAAGTAATTGGGTAACTAAAATTAAATGTGGACATACAACTGTTCGATTATCTAGAAAACTAAATAAAGAATTAATAAAAAATAAGCCTCCCCAATTTCCACTTCAACTAAAAGTTTGGAACGACAGCTTAGTAGTAATCAGTAATGCATTTATAAACAACAGTTCATTAAAACGCGGGGTTGTTGTTGAAAGTATCAACGGGTTTGCTGCTAAAAAAATCATTGATTCTATTTTTACTACTATATCTACCGATGGAAATTCATTAAATCATAAAAATCAAGTGGCAAGCAACTCTTTCCCTTATTGGTATAATGCTGTTTGGGGTTTTGATACGACTTATAATATTAGCTACTATGATAGTTTAGGCTTATTGCAGACTGCGATAATTAAAAACTATGTATCTGTTAAAACGCCAAACAACAAAACTTTGAACATTGCAGTAAGGGCCAATTCATCAATAATCATCAGTAAGAGGCAGCAATTACAGCTTTCTAGGCGTTCATTAGTGATAGACACATTAAACGGTAGTGCCATTATGCGTTTAAATACATTTAGTAATGGCTCTTTAAAATTGTTCTTCAAACGAAGTTTTAGAGATCTGCGAAAGTTAGCCATTACTACTCTTGTACTAGATTGTAGAAATAATGGTGGTGGCAGAGTTGATAATAGCATACGACTTACTCAATATTTAATTAATAAGCCCTTTAAAATTGGGGATAGCGTTGTTGCGGTTAGTAGAAAGTTTAACTATGCGCGTTACATAAATCCGTCTTTTATTTATTGGCTTTCGATGAATATTGCAGGAACAAAATTGGCAGATGGCCTAATTCATTATCGTAGATATGAAAAACATTTTTTTGAACCAAATAAAAAAAATCATTTTAGTGGAACCGTTTTTCTATTGCAAGGTGGCAATACGTTTTCTGCCGCCACCATGTTTATAGCAGCATTAAAGAGACAAGAAAACATTACACTTGTTGGTGAAGAAACGGGTGGTGGTTATTATGGTAATTCTGCTATGCATATACCAACTATTACTCTTCCGAATAGTAAGTTACGAATTGGATTACCTATGTACCGTTTAGTAATGGATAAAAGCCGACCAAAAGGAAGGGGTATTATGCCAGATATTTTTATTCCTCCTTCTTTATCGGCAATCAAAGAAGGCGTTGATTTAAAAATGAAAAACATAAATGAATTAATTCATGGAAATGATCATTTGTTAAAAAAACCTTATTTTTGACTTGTAACAAACTGCTTATGTTATTTAAAAGACTCTTGCTTGGGTATTTATTGGCATTCTCTTTCAATGCTTTTTCTCAAGATTCAATGAATTTTTCTCCTGTTATTAGAATGAAAGATACGACTCTTACTAAAAAAAGAGTCAATCTTAAACCAACTGGTGATTTTGATCAGCGCTTTTCATTTTTTGGAAGTAATAAAAATGTAAATATTTGGGGATATAGGATTGGAGTATTGATAAATGACAAAGTTAAAGTAGGTATAGGGGGATATATTGTTAGATCCGAGTATGACACCAATGTTTATAAAACCAGGACTCAAACCAATAATTTTACGCAGAAAAGCCAAATAAATCAGACCATTACTTTTGGAACCATGTACCTAGAGCCTTATTTAATTCGAAAAAAACGATGGGAGTTGAGCCTACTTTTCGAAATAGGATATGGTAAAGCTACTATAGATTCATTTTCTGTTGTAAAAAAATATAGTACAGCCGGAAAATTAATATCAGACCTAACTACAACCAATACTGGAAAAGAGACGATTATACCTATCGGAACTGGATTTACGCTTAATTTGATTATTCCAGACATAAAAGGCTTACACTTTTTAACTTATATGGGGTTAAACTGTATTTTAGGTATTAGAACAGTTATTGTTGACAGTGATTTTAAGCAGAGTTATGATGGTGTTTTTTGGAGCATTGGCTCTGCTATTTTTATTGATCGAATATTTACAGACATCACTAAAAAGAAGAAAACAGTTACCCCAATTCCAAACTAGTTCTTTTGACTACTTGGCTTACATTTTTCAGTAAATTCATGAAATGTATTATGTGCGGTTGTTATCAAAGCAACTAACTCTTTATCGGTTTTTTTCGCCCTTACACCAGCTTCTACTGCGTTGCAACTTTCTACTAATTTCTTTAATATTGTTTTAGCTGTTTTTGCATCATACCCAAGAGGAACTATTGAAGATTCCCAAGTTTTTGATTTTGCTACTAGTTCTACAGCATTGTCTTTTGTTGGCTTAAGATTTCCTTCTTCTGCTGGGTGAAATGTTTTGCTCATTACACTATGGAACTCTGTCATTTGTTTCCACTCTGCATGCTGTGCGTAAATAGCAACGGAAAGAAATGCCAAAAATGTAACTAAAAATAATTTTTTCATCGCGTTGTCTGTTTGATTTTTAAATTAAGGTAAACTTAATACTAACTGTTCATTTAATGCGATGAAGTCTGCATTATCTCCAATTTTGATTACACCATTGATTTTAGGAAATTTCATAACGCTTGCAGGATAAACACTACACATTCTAATTGCTTCTCCCAAATCAATCGATGCATAATTAACCAAATTTTTAACACATTTTAACATGGTTAAAGCAGAGCCACTTAAAATTCCATTTGCTTCATATTTATCGCCAATCAATTGATGAGGGTATGGTCCATCTGCCGTATCAGTTACCGCATCGGTAATAGCAAATAATCTTTCTCCTAGTTGATGCTTTGCAATTTTTACCGCTGCAAAATCTACATGATATCCATCTGGAACTATACTGCAACAAATTGTTGAATGATTAAATATTGCACCTACCATTCCGGGCGCCCGATGTTGCAATGCACTCATTGCATTGTATAAATGAGTTGCAACAGAAATTCCTCCATAAAATGAATTAGTTGCTTCTTCATAAGTTGCATCACTATGCCCTGCCGAAACTACCACCCCGTAAGATTTAATTAGTTCAACAACCTCCTTACCACAAATTTCTGGAGCAAGTGTTATCATCGTAATAATTCCTTTCCCGTAATTTAATAACTGCTTTACTTCTTCAAAAGAAGGGGAATGAACAAATTGAGTTAAGTGCGCGCCTCTTTTTTTATTATTAATCCAAGGACCTTCTACGTGCAAACCAATACAGCCCTTTCCACCGCTTTTTTGATAATCACTTACGGCATCAATACAAGCATAAATTACTTCATTACTATTGGTAGCAACAGTTGGTTGAAACCAATGGGCGCCGCCATTTTTACAATACTGATACAACAACTCAATCGATTCTTTTTGAGGATGCATACTCAAGAGTTTTCCTCCTGCCCCATAAATTTGTAAATCAATTAATGCTGGAATTAAATATGGGTAAACAATTGTTGGCGCATCTGTTAATGTATTGGTGGCAACTATATCTTCTATACAATTGTTGTTTACTAATATCGACGAATCGATAAGCCAATGTTCTCCAGTAAATAGTTGTTTAGCTGAAAAAATTTGTTGCTCCATTTAAATTAATTAAGAATTTGAAATTGAAAAATCATCAGCGTCTTTCCAAAAAGGAAATTTATTTCGCACTTCAAACAGCTTTTCTTTACTTAACATATGTGTACTAATTTCTTCTATCTGTGCTTTTGTATATAGCACTTCACCCAATGGATCAACCAATATACTATCGCCACAATGTTCTACTCCGTTGCCATCTTTTCCTACACGATTTACCCCAATTACATAACATTGGTTTTCTATTGCTCTTGCAATCAACAATGATTTCCATGCATAGCTTCTTTTTTCTGGCCAATTGGCAACATAGAGTAAAATATCAAATTCTGGTTCGGTGCCCGATTGCTGCCTCGCCCATACTGGAAATCTTAAATCATAACAAACCTGAGTGTTAATTTTCCATCCGTTTACACTGGTAATTAATCTTTTATTTCCTGCAGTATAAAAATCATCCTCGCCAGCAAAAGCAAAACGATGTCGCTTATCATATTTTCCAACGGCACCATTTGGCAATACCCACAACAGTCGATTAAAATATTGATTGTTCTCTTCAATTATTAAACTACCTGTAATTATCTTCTTTTGTTCAGCAGCAATTCGTTTCATCCATTGTACTGTTTCTCCATCCATTTTTTCTGCTAGTAAAGATGGTTTCATGCTAAACCCTGTAGAAAACATTTCTGGTAACACAATTATTTGTGAGGCTACGTTAATGGAATTTATTTTTTTCTCGAATTGAAATAAATTGGTGGCCTTATCCTCCCAAACTAAATCACTTTGTATTAATGTTACAGAAATAGTATTCATAGATTTAGTTTAATGAATTCGATAACTTATTTGAAAAGATCCATATCGTTGCGACTTTGTTTGAGAAGGTGTTTCTTTTGATTGATATACATATTCTACTTTTCCGGTAACCCTACCTGAAGCATAACACACGCCTAGTGCTTGTTGATACATTAAACGAGCTGGTTCTTGTGTTATTGCCAATGATCCTGTATTAAATACTCCCCCTTGAATTGTTGCGTTATAAGCTTGTGCAATTACTTGAGGATACCAGTAGCCAAAAAACTCATATTTTCTTTTTTGTGTATTTTCTTTGGTAGAAATGCGCGCACTCCACAAAACACTTTCTTTATTTTTTTCAAACGCTCCAAAAACAATCATTGAACCAACTGCTGCGTTGGTGTAAGTGGTACCTAAATTAATTTGTGCAACTGGAACAATTTTTATTCCGTTTACCTCAACTAATGTTGTAGCATAAGTTGCCCCAAAATCAATACAAAAAGAATTATCAATTTGGTATTTCCATCCAGTAAATTTGGAGAAATTAAGCCAACCATGATAGGTATTTTGCAAGCCTTCTCCCCATGAAGATGGTCCAACCACTCCCAATGATCCCGTAAGTTGAAACAGTGCATCTTTTTTAATAAACCGAGTTTGTGCATATTTTAAATACAAATACCCACAGTATGCTCTATCTATATCTGTAGGAGTATTTGTTACCCTTATTAATGGTGTAAATATTTTTTGACCGAGTTCAAAAGAATTAATTTTTTTAATTCCTTTTTTTTCTTGAACATAATTGTAATTCAACATGAAGCCATTGGTATAATAAGCATCATTCAGGTTAAATAAATAAGCGTCATTTTCTGTTTTAAAAAATAGTTCTTTGGTATAATTTGTATTCGTTTTTTTTTGAGAAAATCCAATGATTGATCCTGTTATCAAAAAAATCAGTACTAAGTTTTTTTTTATCAATTTTGTTAATCGTTTATTTTTCTTTTGATTCATTCTTTATTTTTTTAACTATTGTTTGTACCAAACCAGCATCGTAGCCTTTTTGTTGCAAGAACAACATTGTTTTAGCTTCTCTATTCAAATATTGTTCTTTCTTCAATGATAACCATTTTGTACGAATTAGTTTTTCTGCTACCTTACTGTATTCAACCTGATCAATTTCCTTTAGCCCTTTTTTAATATTATACTCACTTACTTTTTTCTGACGAAGCGCATAAACAATTTTATTAATTCCCCATTTTTTTTGCCTAAAATGTCCTCCTACAAACTGCTGGGCAAAGCGTTCTTCATTGAGGTATCCTTCTTCTATCAATCTCGAAAGTAATTGTTCTACATCCGTTTTTCTAAGCCCTAAACTATATAGTTTTTCTTTTACTTCATAGTGACAACGTTCTTGATAACCACAGTAATGTTTTAATTTCATAAATGCTTGTTCTGGCGTTGCTGTGGATGTTGATTTGAACAAGTCTTTCTTTTTTTATTTAAAGTAGTTATATTTGTTGTAATGGCGGTTACAAAACACAATGTTTGTTTAATAGACGACGATAAAATTTATCAATTTACCGCTCGCAAAATATTGGAATCAACTGGATTGGCTAAAAATATCCTTTCTTTTTTTAATGGCAAGGAAGCAATTGACTTTTTTTTAGAAAACCACCATAAAGAGTTGGATCAGCTTCCAAATATCATTTTCCTCGACATCAATATGCCTATTATGAACGGCTGGCAGTTTTTAGAGGAGTATTATAGGTTGAACAGTAAGTTACAAAAGGCTATTACCATTTATGTAGTGAGCTCTTCTGTTGATGATACTGATATTAAAAAGTCGAAACAATACACTACAGTTAAGGATTACCTAATAAAACCCATTAACCGTGTCAAATACCAGCAATTACTAGATCAACTTTAAAAAAATGGTGCTATTTTGGTGTCATAATCTTAAGTTTTTACAGTAGGTTTGTTACAGTCTAATTAAGCTATATGAAATTCATCGTTTCTTCTTCTTCGCTATTAAAACACTTGCAACAAATTAGTGGTGTAATCAATGCCAATACGGTTTTGCCAATTTTGGAAGATTTTTTGTTTGAGATTCAAGATAAAAAACTCAATGTGGTGGCAACAGACCTTGAAACCGTAATGCGGGTTCAGATGGATGTTGAAAGCAAGGCCAACGGAAAAGTTTGTATTCCTGCAAAAATTCTGCTCGATTCACTCAAAAACATTGCAGATCAGCCACTTACTTTCACGATTGATAAAAATTTTTCTATTGAAATTACAAGTGATAACGGTAAATACAAAGTGATGGGCGAAAATCCAGATAATTTCCCGAAAGAACCTGCCGCCGATGATACCAATAGCTTTAAAATGAGCAGCACCGCACTTTTAACTGCTATAAATAAAACTTTGTTTGCAGTGAGTGGAGATGATTTGCGTCCTGCAATGACAGGGGTATTCTTTGAATTAAGTAAAGAGGGAGTTCAGTTTGTGGCTACAGATGCACATCGTTTAGTACGTTATAAGCGTATAGATACACACGCCACAAAAACCGATTCTTTTATTGTTCCCAAAAAACCGTTGAACTTATTAAAGAATGCGTTACCAGATAATGAGGATGAATTAACCATTAGTTATAATAGCAATCATTTATTTGTGCAGCATGGTTCTACTCATATGATTTGTAGATTAATTGATGCCCGTTTCCCTGATTATAAAGTGGTAATTCCGGCCGATAATCCATATAAATTAGTAGTAAACAAAACCGATTTCCAAAATGCTTTACGCCGTGTAAACGTATTTAGCAACAAAAGCACCAATCAGGTTGCTTTAAATATTACAGGAAGCGAGTTGCAAATGGCTGCCCAAGATGTTGATTTTAGTTTCGAAGGAAACGAGCGTATGAACTGCCAATATGATGGAGAAGATTTACAAATAGCCTTCAATGCACGTTTTTTAATTGAAATGCTTAATGCCGCAGATACGGATGATATTAAAATGGAATTATCTACTGCAACAAAAGCTGGTTTAATAAAACCAACTGAGCAGGCCGAAGGCGAAGACCTTTTAATGTTGGTGATGCCTTTGATGTTGAATAATTAAACTTATTCGTAATTTGTTTCTGAAATTGCTATAGCCATGTTTGAGAACATTATCAATTATTTCAACCATATTCCTAGTTTACATAGAGCAATAATTCTTGCTGGTGGTATTACTTTTTTTTGGATGATTGAAGGTATTATCCCATTATTTGGATTTACTTACAATAAATGGAAACACGCTTCAATTAATATTTTTTTTACCCTCACCACTATAATAATCAATTTTTCATTTGCACTCATTATGGTAAAAACCAGCGACTGGGCAATTGAACATCATTTCGGACTTTTACAAATTGTACAATTGCCTATTTGGGTAATTACTATAGGTGGACTAATGTTGCTCGATTTAGTAGGCGCATACTTCATTCATTTTATTGAACACAAAGTAAAGTGGATGTGGAAATTTCATATGGTGCATCATGCAGATACTCATGTAGATACTACAACCGCCAACCGTCACCACCCAGGTGAAAGTATTTTTCGTGCAGTGTTTACAATAATTGGTGTTGCTGTTTGTGGGGCACCTATGTGGTTGGTACTATTATACCAAAGTATGAGCGCTATACTAGCTCAATTCAATCACGCCAATATGCGTATACCATTGGGAATAGATAAAGCCATCAGTTGGTTCATTGTTTCACCCAATATGCACAAAGTACATCATCACTTTGTGCGACCTCAAACCGATAGTAATTATGGTAATATATTTTCTATTTGGGATCGATTATTTGGAACTTTTAATTACACGCCAATCGATCAGGTTCGTTACGGATTAGATGTTCTCAATGGAAGTACTTCAGAAAATTTAGGCTACCAACTTAAAATACCTTTCAACAGTTCAGTAAAAACTGATCGTTAAGTTTTGAATTGTACCTTACATTTATGAGAACCATTGCAATGATTCCTGCGCGTTATGCTGCCACTCGTTTTCCAGCTAAGTTGATGCAGCAACTCGGCAGTAAATCTGTTATCCGCCACACTTATGATAATACACTTGCTACTGGTTTATTTGATGAAGTATTTGTAGTAACCGACAGCGAAATCATTTTTAATGAAATAATTACTCACGGTGGAAAAGCCATTATGAGTAAAAAAAATCACGAGAGTGGAAGCGATCGAATTGCAGAAGCAGCAGCAGATTTAGCCGTTGATATTATTGTAAACGTACAAGGCGATGAGCCTTTTGTTCAAAAAGAACCACTCGAAAAGCTACTAGCAACATTTAAAGATATTAGTGTTCATGTTGCTTCTTTAATGCAAATACTTGATGATCCGATTTTAATTGAAGATCCTAATTATGTGAAAGTTGTAGTAGATAAAAACATGAACTCGCTTTTCTTTTCAAGAAGCGTTATTCCTTATCTTAGAGATAAAACAATTGCAATCGTTTATTACGAACATATTGGCGTTTATGCTTTTCGTAAACAGGCGTTACTAAATTTTACTTCTTGGCCTATGACTCCTTTAGAGGCTGCAGAAAAAATTGAATCATTACGATACCTAGAATATGGTATCCCGCTAAAAATGGTATTAACAAAATATATGGGTGTTGAAATTGACACACCCGAAGATCTAATTAAAGCGGCGAAACTTTTATAGTTTTTCAAATAATTTTCGTAATTTTTCTCTTGTCATAATTGTTTCCCAATCTTTGCCCAAAGCATTCTCCCACAAGGGTTTCATGCCCATTGATACATTGATCATTTTTTCGAACTCCTCATCCGTTAATCCCTTACATATACCCTGTGGAATTTCGATTTTGTTTTTCTCCACCATGTATTTAAACTCTTTTACTCCGGCAGGATAATATTCTTCTAAATGATTCATTACAATACAATTACCTACACCATGTTTGGTACCTAATAAATAACTTAATCCATAACTTACTGCATGCGCAACCCCTACTTGTGAATATGCAATACTCATACCTCCAGCATAAGATGCCATCATCAACTGATCATCACATTCATCATCCCAACTATTTTTTTCAATAAATACTTTTTGACAAAGCTGCAAAGCTTTTTCGCCATAACTCTTACTAAACTCATTTAAATAAGTTCCCTCTAAACTTTCAATGCAATGTATATAGCAATCCATTCCCGTAAAAAACCGTTGATTAGCTGGAGCCTCTTTTGTTAATTCGGGATCTAAAACAATTTGATCGAAAGGAGTAAAATCACTATTCATTCCTAACTTACGCGCTGGCCCTGTTAATACTGTTGTTCTACTTACTTCCGCACCCGTTCCGCTTAAAGTAGGAATACCTACTTTGTAAACGCCTGCTTCCTGCACCAAATCCCATCCCTGGTAATCTGCTGATGATCCTGGGTTAGTCATCATTAATGAAACCGCTTTTGCTAAATCCATTATTGATCCACCGCCAATTCCAATAACACCGCTGATTGAACCAAACTCATCTTTTAATGATTTTGCTAATTCATCTACCTGTGTGGTTTTGGGCTCATAAGTAACATCGGCCAAAATCACTTTGTCTTTTCCGCGCAATGGAATACGCAACAAAAAAGGGTTGCCTTCAAAATAATGATCTACTAAAAAAATCATTGGAGAGGCGCCATTTCTTTGAGGAGCTAAAATATCATCCAACTGATTAAAACTTCCGCGGCCATAAACCACATAGCTCACCATTTTAAAATTTCTAAAACTCATATATACATTTTTATTTCCAGATAGATTTCATTGGCCAAAACCAAACATTCTCAAATATAGATTCATTTCCATCACTAAAAAATTCGATTCCTGTATCTCTTTCATCCGGAAAAATAAGAGAAGTAAAAACCAGTTCTCCATTATTGGCAAAAACTTCTACAATACTTTTATCAACAAAAATGCGCAATTTTACCACATCATTTTTTGTTTTTATATAAGCATTTTTCTGATTAAAATAATGATATTGTGTGCCAAAATTAGAAGGCATATTGGTTCTGTCTATATACAACTGTTCTATATTAGCATCATATTTAATCATAAAATAATGATTGCCTCCCACTGCAATTTTTACCCCACTTACACTGGTTGTACCCGGACGAATTGATAACTCCATTTCAAAACATTGTCCACTAAATGGTGTTGTATAATTGCTTGTTACCTTAATTGGATCTTTTAAAACCTGTGCCGTAGAACGCATACTTCGCATGGCTTTGATGGGTTCTTGCACCAATATCCACTCTTTGCCCATTTTTTTAACTGCTAATTTTCTTGGCAGCGACATTGCACCACGCCACGGACTTGTTGGAACATCATTGGCATAGTTCCAGTTACTTACCCAACCAATTGTTGCTGGTATTTTATCTGGTGATGTTTTATAAGAAATGGCCGCATAGTAATCAGTACCATAATCTGGTCGCATAATTTTATTATACGGGTTCTCATTAAAAAATTTTGACCCATTAAACTCCCCCACAAAATATTGCATGCTAGAATTTTGTGAAACCAATAGTACCCATTTCTTTTTATTGGGCTCTCCTACAATTGGTACTTGAATTAAATCTGGGCACTCCCAAACACCAGTGGTATCAGATTGTGGGCCAAAATCTCCCTCAAAATTCCATTGCTTTAAACTAAATGAACTATAAAATGAAATCGTTTTTTCAGTTGGCATAGAAACACTCATGATCCATCTTTTTGTTGGCTCGTGCCAAAAAACATTTGGGTCTCTAAAATCTTTTGCTTTTATATCTAAAACAGGATTAGCAGAATACTTGCTCCACGATTTTCCATTATCTAAACTAAATGCAAGGTTTTGATGCTGTGCTTGTAAAACACTATCCTGACCAGAATAAATTGCTACCAATGGGGCATCTTCTTTTTTTGGTCCCAAGCCGGATCTATTTTTAGTATCTGCAACTACTGATCCTGAAAAAATCATGATGCCATTTTCTTCTCTTATTGCAACTGGTAATTGTTTCCATTTAATAAGGTCCTTGCTAGTAGCATGCCCCCAACTCATATGTCCCCAATTATTCCCAAATGGATTGTACTGATAAAATAAGTGATATTCTCCATTCGCATAAATCAATCCATTGGGGTCATTGATCCAATTTTTTTGTGAAGAAAAATGAAATTGTGGGCGGAATCTTTCTTTATAAAAATTTGTTTGTGCTTTTGTAATTAAACTATTGCAAATACAAAAAAGAAAAATCAATTTTCTCATATGGCTCCGAGTTGATGGATACATGTAAATTTAGTGAATATTGTTTCGTTAACGCATCATTTCCAGTTCTTTCTGTAAGCGAAACATTTCATCTCGCAATCTTGCTGCTTCTATAAAATCAAGCTCTTTAGCGGCTTTTTCCATTTCCTTCTTTGTCCGCTGAATTGCTTTATCTACCTGTGGAATGGTTTTATATTCTACCTGCTCTTCCGCAGCATTTGTCTTTACTAATTGTTCGCCTATTTGCATTGCATATGGATTTGATGGGTCATATCCTTTTATATCTAATACCGCAGTTTGAGCAAATACTTGCTCCTTGCTTTTAATGATTGTGGTTGGCGTTATATGATGTTCAATATTATAAGCAATCTGTATTTCTCTTCTTCTACTTGTTTCATCTATCGTGCGTTGCATACTCTTCGTCATTTTATCGGCATAAAAAATAACGAGTCCGTTTACGTTTCTCGCGGCTCTTCCTGCTGTTTGGGTTAATGATCTTTCATTGCGCAAAAACCCTTCTTTATCGGCATCTAAAATGGCTACCAATGAAACTTCTGGCAAGTCTAACCCCTCTCTTAAAAGGTTAACTCCTACCAATACATCAATCACTCCCAAACGAAGGTCTCTCAATATCTCCACCCTCTCTAATGTATCAACATCGCTATGAATATATTTAGATTTGATATTGATTCTACCCAAGTATTTGTCCATCTCCTCCGCCATTCTTTTGGTTAATGTAGTAACCAACACCCTATCGCCTTGTTTTACTCTTTGATCTATGGCTTCCAATAAATCATCTATCTGATTTACACTTGGTCTTATTTCTATTGGTGGGTCTAAAAGACCTGTTGGCCTCACTACTTGTTCCACTACAACACCACCTGTTTTTTCCAACTCATATTCGCCTGGGGTTGCGCTTACAAAAATGGTTTGGCCTGTTAAGCTTTCAAATTCATTAAAGTTTAATGGTCTATTGTCCATGGCACTTGGCAGGCGAAATCCATAATCTACCAATACTAATTTTCTGCTTCTATCTCCTCCATACATACCTGCTACTTGCGGAATTGTTTGGTGACTTTCGTCGATGATGCATATAAAATCTTTGGGGAAATAATCCAATAAACAAAATGGTCGGGTACCTGGTTTTCTTCTATCAAAAAAACGAGAATAGTTTTCTATCCCACTACAATAACCAAGTTCTCTAATCATTTCTAAATCATATTCTACCCTTTCTTTTAATCTAGCTGCTTCAATTGATTTTCCTGAGGATTTAAAATATTCCACTTGTTGCATCATTTCATCTTGAATTTCATGCATCACTTCTACAATCATGTCTTTGGGTGCAAGGTAAAGGTTTGCTGGAAAGATGGCTGCTGTTTCCATTAGCCCTATACGCTTGCTAGTAGCCGTTTCTATGCTTTCTATTTCTTCTATTTCATCACCAAAAAAAGTTACACGGTAACCAAAATCAACATACGGTAAATTAATATCAACAGTATCTCCTTTTACCCTAAAAGTACCTCTTGTAAAATCGCCCTGTGATCTATTGTATAAAGAATTTACCAATGAATGTAAAAATCCTTGCCGAGATAATACCTGTCCTTTTTCGATTCTAATAATTCCATTTTCATATTCAGTGGGGTTACCCATACCATAAATGCAGCTAACACTTGCAACCACAATAATATCCCTCCTTCCACTCAATAATTGTGATGTTGCTTGGAGGCGTAGCTTATCTAACTCCTCATTAATGCTAAGGTCTTTTTCTATATAAACCCCACTTACTGGCATATACGCTTCTGGCTGATAGTAATCATAATAACTTACAAAATAGCCCACCGCATTCTCTGGAAAAAACTGTTTGAACTCTCCATACAATTGAGCCACTAGCGTTTTGTTGTGCGTAAGCACTAGTACAGGTCGCTGTACTTGTTCAATTAAATTAGCAATGGTAAACGTTTTGCCGCTTCCTGTTACTCCCAAAAGTGTTTGATATTGTTCTCCATCATTCACTGCATCAACCAATTGCCTTATTGCATTAGGCTGATCGCCCGCTGGCTGATAAGTTGTATGTAATTTAAAGGACATTTTTAAGGAATTATTTCAAATAAAAATACTTGTGTTCTTTGAAATGAGTTAAAATTATTATCGGAAATAAATAATAAAGTATGATGATTGTTCTTTAGTCTAGGTCCAAATGTTACTCCTTCAATATTGTCTGTAAAAACACCAAGTGAATCCATATTCAATAATAATTTTTTTGATGCAGGAATGTAGTTGGTGTTTTTTATTAATGAATTGTTTTCAGTAATATCGGTGGCATTATTAAAATCTGCTAAAAACAATTTTATGGTGCATGCTAGTCTTCCGGTTGAATAAGATCTTTCAATTACCAACATTCTATTATTGTTCAGGTATAAAATATCTGGAATGCCATTTATTTTAAATGAACCAATTGGATTTTCTTTGTGTGCTACTGGATCTAATTCATAAGCATATTGTGCAATGTTTTTTTGAGTAGCAACATTAAATTTATAAATTCTTACAAGCGCCTTATTGTAAAACGTTTGTGCTCGAGGACCATCTTCATACAATGGCTCTTCTAAATTTACAAACAAATATTTATTGTTCTCGGCAAAGGTCATCCCTTCTAACACACCGTTTTGTCGTGGTCCCCTTTCTACGGATTGCATCGCAAGGTTTTTAGGCAAAATAAAGCTGCTTTTTAATACTCCATTTTTATCAATAATATTAATTGACGGATTAGAAAGTATAGTATCTTTTGAATTAACAATTCGCTCTCCTTCACTCGACCAAATCAATTCTTTTTTTTGCGAATTATATCTTAATGCTTCTGGGTCAGGCACATTTTTGGGATCTTGTTTTTTATTAGGATACAATTCTTTTTTTTCGTTTCGTAAAAACATTTGAGCAGTAAAAATGATTGTATCAATTAAGTTATTTGTCAAATTAATTTTTGCAGTATAAAATCTTGCGGCGTTAATATCAGAACGATCATCGCTTAATATATAATATTCGCCCGACTTAAAATCATAATCAATACTAGACAATCCTCCTACTGTTGTATTCTTGTATTGATAATTATAGGGAATATCATAAATATCAAGAAGCTTCAACTGGCTTATAGCAATTACTTCCGAATTCGGTAGTTTTTTTACAGAAGAGCAGGAAATGCAAAACAATAAAATAAATACAGGAGTAATTTTTTTCATTACTTAAATTTTGGAGGATGCATTTTTTCCCAACCTGTTGAAAGCTGATATGCTTTTGCTGCTAATAAAACACTTGCTTCATCAAACAAATTACCGATGAATGTAATACTTGTAGGAAGATTAGTTCTTTTATCAAAACCAGTTGGCACACATACTGCGGGCTGTCCGGTTAAATTAGTAATTGCAGATTGGTTTCCGCTTCCTCTTGTAGGGCAAATTAATACATCCACTTGTTGCATAGCTTCATTTACTTTTTGCATTAGCAAATACCTGTGTCGATTTGCATTCACATATTCAACGGCAGGCATTAAGCGAGACACTCTAAAACTATTGGGCCAATCATAAATTCCTTGTCTTGTCATTTCATCATCAATATTATTTCTAGTAAAATCATCAAATGCGGCGGCAGACTCTGCGCTGATAACTGCATCCATAATATTGAATTTGTAAACGCCACTATCAGGAAAAATAATTGGAATTAAATCAATGCCCATTGCTTTAAATTCTGCCAACACTTTTAGTTCACTTCTCGAAGTATCTCTAATTAATTCGAAATAATTTTTAGCATATCCAATTCTTAGTTTTTTAATATCCCCTTCTGGTTGATAATTAAATGGCTTTTCCAAAGCCGATAAATCTAGCCCATCTGTTCCGTGCAAAAAACTAAACACAACGGCTGCATCTTCTGCGCTTCTACAAATTGGGCCAGCCTTATCTAGGCTCCAACTTAAAGCCATTGCCCCAGATCTACTAATTCTTCCAAAAGTTGGTCTTAATCCTGTTGCTCCGCAAGTAGATGCTGGAGAAATAATAGAGCCCCATGTTTCTGTTCCTATTGCAAATGGAACTAGGCCTGCAACTGTTGCCGAAGCAGATCCTGCTGATGAACCAGAAGAGCCCTGCTTTAAATTCCATGGATTTTTGGTTCTACCGCCATACCAATAATCGCCCATTGCTAAAGCCCCTAGAGTAAATTTTGCAACCAATACCGCACCTGCCTCTTTAAGTTTTATGTATACAAACGCATCTTCATTAATTACTTGATCTTTGTATGGAGCCGCCCCCCAAGTTGTTTTGGTTCCTTTTACAGAAAACAAATCTTTTAGTCCATAAGGTATGCCATGTAATAATCCTTTGTATTTTCCAGCAGCAATTTCTGCATCTGCCTGTGTAGCCTGTTGCATTGCAATTTCTTCTGTTACAGAAATTACACATTCTAAACTATCTCCATACTTTTTTATTCTCTCAATAAAAAATTTTGTAAGCTCTACCGAACTGATTTTTTTTGATTTTATTAATGACGCTAATTCTTGAATAGAATAATACGCCAAATCATTTTTATCAATAGGCATTGAGGTCTTCGGCGATTTCCATTTTATTTTTTCTTGTTTTTCGGGAAACACCATTCCAGGTAAAACAGGATTTTGTACCATGCTCATTTGGGCACCGTTATTTAGTTTTTGCTGATGCATTGCTTTAAACAAAAGATAGTTTTCTTTTACCCCATCATACATGGTATCAATCTCTTTATCGGTATATTGTAAATCCATCAACCTTGCGGCAGCTGGAATATCTTTTTTTGATAAAGTGTCTTGTGCAGAAACAGATAAAAAAAAGAAAACAAAAATTAACAAGTAAAATAATTTCATGGTTGTTTTTTTGAATTTAACAAGATACAAGAATGAATTAGTATTTACAAAGTTGTTTATGTTTTTTAATACAATACTGCTGCGCTTGCAACAAGAACATGAAAAACTATAATATCTATTACCATTAATTTTATTATGAAGCATTCTTCCAATATTCACAATGATATTTAAATAATTATTTAAAAACCAACATTCGTTAATCGGAAATTTAAGCGTTTGATGAATAACGAGCCGAATGCTCAACTTAAGGTTTTCCTGTTGAAAGGAATCGCCTCTTGCCAAAAAATGAATTGGGTGTTTAAATTAAGCTCCAATTAAAATAGCAGCTAAAGATGGGTTCGGATGATTATCTACAATTTATGAAGGGCAATTTTGATTGAGGTATGCTTGATTATTAAACTTAACTTATTTACAGAAAAGAAAACGGGTGGCCTTAATTACCAATTTAATAGGCATATAAAATAATTTTAGCGTTTAATACTGAGGTAGCTCTT
>JAYTXG010000198.1:0-2221 GCA_043743375.1 Sphingobacteriia bacterium | reverse complement strand
ATTTTCCTTTCTAGTTTTCTTTAATTCTTCAAAATAAATTTTGTGTATTGGCCAAAATTTTTGCGCTTCTTCGGGATTTAAATTAAGATGACGAGTAATATAAGCAACCTTTAATGCTTCAATATTATTCTTATTAAGTGCTTGTTTATTGGGCTTATTCAATTTATCCTGACACATAGCTGCACTAACAATTCCTAAACTTAACATTATCAATAAAACAATCTTTTTCATACAATATTTTAACTTGTTTTTTTAATTACTTTTTCGCCACTTTCACTTAAGTACTGCAACATTTCATCATCTGCAATATGTTCAAAATTATTTTCAGCATCAATACTGAATTCTGGCTCAAAATATGCGTGACTAACAGTTAATGAAGAAGAGCTGTTTAAATATGTTTCTAACTCATTTTCCGATAAATTATTCAGAGATGTAGCAATGTCTATTTTACTGTATCGTTCATAATCGAAAGAATGTTTACTTTTATTGGTGTACAAAAACCCTGTTGTAACTAAAATTCCAGCAACAATTGCAGCAGTAGCGTAAGTCATCCATTTACTGATGATGCGCATTTTAATAATATTTGATTGCTTTGGGGTTAATTGTAGCCTAAATGATTCGAAGTATCCTTGTGGTATAGAATTAACCGATTTTTTTGAAATCTGATTTAATAAAGGGGCTATTTCTTCTAGTTCTTCATAAACTTCATTCCGGACTGATTGAAGTTTTGCTAAGGCCAATATTTTTTCAGTAAATGTTTCAAAATAGCCAGATGGTAGTTGTTGTGGCATCATTTTATTAATGTCAGCTAAAAAAGGGGCAACTGATTTCAATTCTGCTGATATGGTATTTTGCTTATTCATGTTACAATATTTGACTACAAAAGGGGTATTTGGTTTAAATATTCTTTATAAATTCTTCTATTTTTTTGGCTGCATGATGATAACTGGCCTTTAAAGCACCAACACTTGTATCTAAAACGGCACTCATTTCTTCGTAGGGCATTTCGTCATAATAGCGTAAATTAAAAACAACTCGTTGTTTTTCAGGCAATTGTTGAATTGCAACTTGAAGTTTCCATTCTAACCGATTTGCATCGAAATTAACATCCGCTTTCACTTTTTTACTAAAATCTTCTGCTATATCATCAAAATTAACAACTGATTTTCGCTTTATTTGATCAATAAAACTCAGGCATTCATTGGTGGCAATTCTATAAAGCCAAGTATATAATTGACTATCTTCCCTAAAAGATGCTAATCCATTCCATACCTTAATGAAGGTGTTTTGCAACACATCGTTTGCGTCTTCATGCTCAACTACCATTCTTCGGATATGCCAATATAATTTTTCTTGGTATTTTTTTACCAAACTAGTAAAAGCAGCATCTTTGGTAGAAGCGGATTTAAATTGTGAAACCAATGCTTTGTCCTCAGTATACATTCAATTGTTTTGCTTTTATAAGACCAGATTTTACAGTATTAGTTTAATATGCCCTTCCAATAGTATCGCATATAGCTTTTAATAAAGAAAGTCCATCATTTCTATCTTGTCCTTTTTCCCACATCATTACACCATTAGCCATTGATTTTGCCAACATTGCTTTTCTTTTTACAGTAGGTTGACCATTATAATAAATGGTATAGTTGTGAAGCCGCCGGCGGTAACTACTGCAGAATCTACTAAAGCAGAACCAGATCCACTTGTAATAGTATTGTAAGTAAGTACAGTTCCGGTTTGTGTGATTCCACTTGGTCTACCGTAGGCGGGTATTCCCCTTGTTATTACCCAATAATTTAAACAAGTTTGGGCCAATGCCAAATCACTATGATGCTTAAATGGTACTGTTGCACTAAAATCAACAATATTATTAGTCCATAATATACTGCTTACTCCATCTCTAATTACCCCTGAATATTTTCCTGCAGTGATAGCAGCAGAGAGGTAATACTTAGCATTGGTATGGCAACTATCACTTAATTCTTTCATAAAAGCAGCATAACTAATATCAGTGCCATAATCAGTTCTTGGAAATTCCCAATCGATGTCAACACCATCCAAATTATACAATCTAATTACATTCATTATTTGATTTACAAAACCATTTCTACCTGATGAGGTATTGGCCATATTTTTAAAATCGGCTGCTAGTCCAGAAACACTAATAAAGATTTTCGAATTATTTGCTTTTGCTTTGGTAGTAACCGCAGAAAGTACTGCC
>JAYTXG010000197.1:0-3864 GCA_043743375.1 Sphingobacteriia bacterium | reverse complement strand
TACATTTTCTAAAGTTGATTGTTCAAAATTTGCTTCACCTTTTACTGTGTTCACTAAATTAGGAATTAAATCGGCCCTACGTTGATAATCACTTTGTACGTTATTCCATGCTTTACTAACAGTTTCATCTTGTGTAACCAATCCATTATAACCGTTGCAGCCGCATCCGCCTAGTAGTAGAACTAAACCAGCAATAACTATCAGGGTAATGTTTCTTGTGCTCATAAAATTTTAAAATTTGATGTAAGTTAATCGTTTGTTATTTGATTTGTGACAAAGTGCAAAAGAAATGCCACAGAATTTCCGTGGCATTTTGTCGTAATTGGGGGATGAGTGGCTTAATTGGTCTTTACACGGTTAGATTCCGCGTCGGAACCTGTACTTTTAGTTCTGCTTGCATGCAATTTTTGATTTCCAATGTAAAAAATCCAGCATCATTGGTAATAGCCGATTTTACCAATTGGGAGTTATCCTTTCTCAAAAGCAGTATTGTAATACTTTTAACAGGTTTTTGTTTTTTATCAATCACATTACCCGATATAGCTATTTGCGCATTGAGGTTAAAACGCACGATCCAATAATTCCAAGCAGTTGTTTCATTTGTTGATTCCTAAGTTACTGCGATTGAACGAATGATTAAGTAGAATGTTACACAGATTCAATATCAAGTCGGACTATACCAATTATGAAAAAAATACGCATTTTTTCACCTACTTTTGCCACAAAGTTTAAATAAAGAGAAATAAACAGCCATGTCAGTACTAGTAAATAAAAACTCCAAAATTATTGTTCAGGGTTTTACCGGAACAGAAGGTACTTTCCATGCAACACAAATGATTGAATACGGAACCAATGTTGTAGGTGGCGTTACCCCAAATAAAGGAGGAACAATACACTTAGACAAACCAGTTTTTAATACAGTTGCTGATGCTGTTGCAAAAACTGGCGCTAATGTGAGCATCATTTTTGTGCCTCCTGCATTTGCAGCTGATGCCATTATGGAAGCAACTGATGCGGGTATTGATTTAGTAATTTGTATTACAGAAGGTATACCAGTGCAAGACATGGTATTAGTGAAAAATTATTTATTAAGTACAAATACAAGATTAATCGGGCCAAACTGTCCTGGTGTAATTACCGCTGGAGAAGCAAAGGTAGGCATCATGCCAGGCTTTATTTTTAAACCAGGAAGAATTGGAATTGTTTCAAAAAGTGGAACACTCACTTATGAAGCTGCTGATCAGGTAGTAAAAGCAGGTTTAGGTATTAGTACTGCAATTGGTATTGGTGGAGATCCTGTTATTGGTACACCTACCAAAGATGCTGTGGAATTATTGATGAATGATCCTGAAACCGATGGTATTATTATGATTGGTGAAATAGGTGGAAGCATGGAAGCTGATGCGGCACGTTGGATTAGAGATAACAAAACAAAACCTGTTGTAGGTTTTATAGCCGGACAAACTGCCCCTCCAGGAAGAAGAATGGGTCATGCAGGTGCTATTGTTGGCGGAGCAGATGATACTGCTGCTGCAAAAATGAAAATAATGGAAGAGTGTGGTATTGAAGTATGTGCTAGCCCTGCAGACATTGGTAAAACAATGGCAGCAGCACTAAAAAAATAATCATTTATTAAACTACTATCAAAAACCCGTAATGACTTATTGCGGGTTTTTATTTTACGATGAATAAGACTTTACTTTTTTTATCCCTTATTTTTTTTACAACTGAAATAGTTGGGCAGCAACTTACAGAAAAAATTAGCATTGTTGCTCAAGTTCCAACTAAACTGAAAAAAAATCAGTCGATCGAATTAAAAGTATCCATAAAAAATACGCTTCAAAAAGAAGGAACAGGAAACATCACACTTGAATTATTTGATGCTAAAAAAAACACAAGTGTAGATGGTTGGTTTTACAATATTTATCCTTTTCAATATTTTACAGGAACGCCTAAAGAGATATTCTCTACAAAATTTCCGATAACAGTACCAGGTAATTTTTCTGGGAAAATTAGATTAGCCATTACTGCAAGATGTGGTAATACCAAAGATTCGCTTAGTCGATTTATTTTAATCCAATGAGCAAAAAAATAGTTGATTATATTATTGTTGGACAAGGTATTAGTGGAACCTTTCTAAGCTGGAATTTAATTAAAGCAGGTAAAACTGTTTTAGTAATTGATGAGTCATCTCCTTTCACCGCTTCAAAAGTAGCCAGTGGTGTAATTAACCCTGTAACCGGAAGAAGAATTGTTAGAACCTGGGAGATTGAAACGCTTATGCCATATGCAGTTCACGCATATTCCAAAATGGGTTGTGATCTTGGGTTGAATTTAATTCGGCAGTGTAACATTCTCGACTTTCAATCTACCCCGCATAATAAATTGGCTTTTAATGAAAGGTTGCTTGTTGAAACAACTTATTTAAAATTGCCCGAAAATGCGAATCAATGGAACGATTATTTTAATCCAAGTTTTGGTATTGGGGAAATTAATCCTTGTTGGTTAATAGATATACAAGCTATGTTAGAAGGTTGGAGAAAAAAACTAATTGAGCAAAATGCACTTATAAATATTCATTTCAATTTATCGGATGCATCTATTTTAGAAGACCAAATTATTTACCATGATTATACTGCAAACAAAATAATTTTTTGTGATGGTACCACAGGTTTCAATAATCCTTATTTTCATTTATTACCTTTTGCTCCTAATAAGGGAGAAGCATTAATTGCCTCTATTCCTGATTTGCCGTCAACCCATATATACAAACAAGGAATAAGTATTGTTCCTTGGAGAGATGGATTACACTGGATCGGTTCTAGTTATGAATGGAATTTTACTGATCAAAATCCAACCGATACTTTTAAAAACAAAATAACACACCAATTAAAGCAGTGGCTGAAGCTTCCGTATACAATTGTGGATCATCTAGCTTCAGTAAGACCAGCAAATATGGAGCGACGACCATTTATAGGATTTCATCCGATCCATTGTAATGTTGGTATTATGAATGGCCTGGGTAGCAAAGGTTGTACCCTTACTCCATTTTTTGCAAATGAATTTACTCAGAATATTGTAAAAGATAGTGCACTTAATCCTTTAGTAGATCTGAATCGGTTTCGAAAAATTTTAAGTCGCTAATTGATAAAAAAATAATTATGAAAGATACCTACACAATACCAGTTCAGTATAGAAAAATGGAGAACCTGCATATTGTTTTTTGGTTGTTTAAAGATGTAGCCTGGTGTATGGGTTGGAGATTTTTGGGTATAACCATGATAATTCCTACATTGGTTATTTCAATGATTATCGCATATAGAACAAGAAAATACATGTCGGAATTAACGCATAATTTGGCAATTACTGCATGGATATCTGCTAACTCTTATTGGATGATTAGTGAATTCTTTCATTTTGATGCAATTGAAATAGCACCAAGATTAACTTATAAGCATTTAGCATTGATTCCTTTTACTATTGGTATACTATTACTCGGCTTTTATTACCTTATTTGGAAGCCAAAACATAAGGAAGTCTGAAATATTCACAGTTTGCCATTAACTTTCCGTAAGAAAAGGAACCGTTATCCTTTTTTTTTAAATAAATGATTATGCAATTAACAATGAAACCTATATTAATGGTCGTATTGAATACTTTCTTATTGTTCTTTTTAATATCATGTGAAGAAAAACAAAATAAAGATATCACCGAGCAGGTAAATAAAAATGGTTCTATTGAATCATCCATTGAAGTAAAACACATTGATTCTCTTAATGATGAATTAATTACCCGCCATACTATATGGGTAAAAGATGCACCTTATAAAGTATTGATATACCGTGATACGATTCCATCATTAGG
>JAYTXG010000196.1:0-8023 GCA_043743375.1 Sphingobacteriia bacterium | reverse complement strand
GCTGTAGGTGAAGCCGCAATGGCAATGGTTGAAGAAGTTCGTAGACAGTTCAGAACTATCCCAGGAATTATGGAAGGAACAGGAAAGCCAGAGTACGATAAATGTGTAGCTATTTCTACTGAAGCATCTTTAAAGAAAATGATGTTACCTGGTGCAATTACAATCATATCTCCTTTATTGATTGGATTTTTATTAGGACCAGAAGCTTTAGGTGGATTTTTAGCAGGAGCTACTGTGTGTGGTGTGCTGATGGGAATTTTTCAAAATAATGCTGGAGGTGCATGGGATAATGCTAAGAAGTCTTTCGAAAAAGGAGTGGAAATAAATGGAGAAATGTTTTACAAGAAATCAGAACCCCATAAAGCTTCTGTAACTGGTGATACTGTTGGTGATCCGTTTAAAGATACATCTGGTCCGTCTATGAATATATTAATTAAATTGATGTCTATCGTTTCATTGGTAATTGCTCCTACACTTGCAACATTGCATCCTTCTAAAGCTGCCATTACTCAAGAAAAGAAAGTAGAAATAAGTATCAAGCAGTTGGAAAAAGATTCAACTAATTCAACCTTTACAGTATCTTCTAATGACAGTAAACTACAAAATTTAGTGAAGGAATTAAAAGGTGCGGGACTTGCTTCAGGCGATGATGTAAAAGTTGAGGTGAAAGATGGTAAAATCATCGTGAATGGAGTTGCATTACCTGCAGAAATTACTAGTAAATATAAAGCTTATTTGGATGATGCTAAGAAAGTAGAAATGACCATTAAAACAACTGAGAATAAAAATTAATATTTTCTGCGGTAAAAGCATAAAAAAAATACCTCCTGCTAAGCAGAAGGTATTTTTTTTATAAACAAGCAATCGGAAAAAAACTTACCATTTATCTACTTCTTCAGTAGCCGTTGGATTAATTACAGGTGTATCAACAACTTTTTCTACTACAGTTGGTATTGGTGTTGGCGCAACAGCTTCCTGCGACATTGCAATAACGGGTGCTTCATTGCTGGTTAATGTTTGTACTTCCCCAGTTTCTGCTTCTACATCATTGTACTCGTGGTTAAATGCATCAAAATCGAAGTCTGGCATTAATTCCGTTTTTACATAATCAATTGCTTCAGTCATTGATTTTATGAACTTATTAAAATCTTCTTTATACAAGAAAATTTTATGCCTGTCATAACCATTATTGTCAAATCGTTTGCGACTCTCCGTAATAGTGAGGAAATAATCATTACCTCTTGTTGCCCTTACATCAAAAAAATAAGTCCTTCTTTTTCCAGCACGGATTTTTGTGCTGAAAACACTCTCCATTTTTTTTTCGTTGTTTTCGTACTCCACAATTAATTGTTTTGGTTAAAGCTTTGTTAAGTGTTACAAATATAGGGATGTTTCGGAATTACCAAAATGAATTTGATTCACTGTTTTTAAAGTTAATTCAGATTTTGTTGGTTAGTGCTCATTTGAAGATTGTACAGTTCCTCATAATAGCCTTTTAAATCCATCAATTGTTCATGGGTGCCGATTTCAGCAATAATACCCTCATTGAGTACTATTATTTTGTTAAATTGAAAACGAGAAAATATTCGATGGGTGATTATTATTGCTGTTTTATCTTGCAAATAGCCATATAAATGGCCAATAATTTCCTTTTCAGTGTTTGCATCAACGGCACTTAAACAATCGTCGAATACGATGATTTCCGGCGATTTTATTAAAGCACGTGCTATAGATATTCGCTGTTTTTGTCCACCACTCAGTGTTACTCCACGTTCTCCAATCAAAGTATCGTATTGGTGTTCAAACCCCATTATTTCATTATGAACATTGGCAAAACGAGCGGCTTCCATCACTTTATCAATTGGTGTATCTTTTGAAACACCAAAGCGAATATTGTTGGCTACTGTATCACTAAACAAAAAAACATCTTGTTGAACATAGCTGATTTGGTTGCGTAATTCTTTTAACGGAATTTTTTCTAAAGAGTTGCCTCCTACTAAAATAGTACCATTATCGGGTTCATAAAAACGCAATAATAATTGCGCAAGAGTAGTTTTACCACTTCCAGTTTTACCTAAAATCATTACTTTTTCTCCAATATTGATTGTTAGATTAAAATGTTGCATGGCTTTTATACCAGTATTTGGATACGAAAAATTAACATTGTTAAATTCTATTTTTCCACCAATAAATAAGTTTGGTTTCAAATTTGTTGTGTTTTGAATTTCAGGTTGGATATGAAGAAATTCATTTAATCTTTTTTGAGATGCAGCTGCACGCTGAATCATGCTGGCCGTCCAACCTATTGCACTAACAGGGAATGTAAGCATATTTATATAAATCACAAATTCCACTATTATACCCACTTTGCTTGGGTCATGCATAGCTTGCAACCCGCCAACAAAAATAGTAGCAAGTGTGCTAATACCAATCATTAAAGCCATACTTGGAAAATACAATGCTTCTACTTTGGCTAAGCTAATGGCATTATTTTTATACGCTTCACTGTTTTTTTCGAAGAAGCCTAACATCGCTTTTTCTTGCACAAAAGATTTGATTACACGTATGCCAGAATAAGATTCTTGCGCATTAGTTGTTAAATCGGATAAGTTGCTTTGTATAATTTCACTTTTTTGATTGATGATACTATTTACCCAATAAATGATAATGGCTAAAAATGGCAAAGGGGCCAGTACAATTAAAGTAAGTTGTACATCTTTGCTCAACATATTTACAATACAAAAGCCAATCAGTGTAATTAGATTGATGAGGTACATGACTGCCGGACCTGTGTACATCCGTACCCTGCTTACATCTTCCGACATACGGTTCATCAGATCGCCTGTGCTATGGGTTTTGTAAAAAGCAGTATCTAATTGTTGATAGTGTTCATATACTTCATTTTTTTGATCAAATTCTATTTGCCTACTCATCACAATAATCGTTTGGCGCATAAAAAACATTAATACGCCTCTAATAATTGCAATGAATAAAATAGTTAGACTGCAAATTGCAATTAGCCAACCAAAACTAAAATTATATTGATTAATAATATGTATAAAATTGTTTACAGTACCATCATGTGCATTATAAATTCCTGTTGGTTTTGCTCCTGGTAATTTTTGCTGAACTAAGCTAATTACATAGCCAGTAATTTGAGGTGCTAAAACAGCAAAATAGTTAGAAGTAATTACAAAAAATATTCCAATAAAAAAACGCTCACGGTATTTCCAGAAATAATGATTGAGGGAAGTTAAATGTTTCAAATAGAGATATTAGAGTGCAAATATAGGGCAATGAATTAGCTAGTATATGCCATTTTATAGGAAGATAGAAAAACTAAAGGCCACCATTAAGGAAGCCTTTAGTTGTAGCGGAGAGCTAGGGATTCGAACCCCAGGACCTGTAACAGTCAACAGTTTTCAAGACTGCCGCAATCGACCACTCTGCCAGCTCTCCGCGACAAAAGTAAGGGTTGATTTTTTTTTAGCCAAAACTTATTTTGATTGGTCTAAACGGCAACTTTTATCACTATTTTTTTAATATTTCCAACGCCAATCATTGGCGCATGAACATCTTCTGGAAAATATATCCCAAATTGCCCAGCATGAAGCTGAAAATACATATCGGGCTGGTCTTGATAAAAAAGTACATCCTTTTCTTTGCTGTATTCGCCTTTTGGAGAAGAACAGGTATTTCTTGGCTTCCATCCAATTGTTTCAATTCCTTCTAAACAAATTTGAATATCTATATTAGCGTTATGACACTCAAATGCGCTAATTGATTCTTCCTTTGAAACTAAATTAGCGTCTATTATAATTGCCCTTATTTGATCTCTGTCAATTTGAATCTCTCCTTGTGCTAATTTGGAGAGATCATTCGAAATAATAAAATCAATGGCATTACTAAATCGAGGATGAAGGCTTTTATATTTTGTGATATTTGTTAAATCATCAATAATCATAAACAATATTATTTAATGGGCTGTAGCTTTATATTCCATAATTTCATTTTACTTCTTCAATTTTTTCTACAGTAATTAAATCTGCAATTTCTACATTGATGGGTAAAGCACCAACTTGTACGATGGCTCTTTTACCCCTGATTTCTTTTACTTCACCAACCTGATAATTTTTCTTCAACTTTACCAATGAACCTACAATGATGGTTTCACTTAGTTCCTTGTATTTTTTATCAATCTTCTTGGCTAATTTATTTACAACAATCGTTTCTTTCTGATTAAACAATAGACTGTGCAAACTTTTTATTATTTCGTTTTTATCGGTTGATTTTTTCCAGTCGAGTACTATCTGTTTTAACTTGCGCTCCATGTCTTTTAAATAAACCAATCGATCCTCAGTTATTTGATTTTGGTTTCTCAATAATTCCACTTGTTGCTGGTGTTTCTCTTTATTCATCACCAACTCCATTTCTTTTTTTAGCTGACTATTTTCTTTTACTATTTTGCTAAGGCTCTGCTTCTCTTGTTGTAATAATTGTAAATCTTGTTCGGTGCTATTAAGCAATTTGTCTAATTTAAAATGATCGTCTTCAACTAATTTTCTGGCTCTATTTATTAAGTGTTGCGGTAAGCCAATTCTTTCGGCTATGGCAAAAGTGTAAGAACTTCCTGGTTTACCAGTAATCAGTTTGTATAGGGGTAATAAGTTTACTTCATCAAACTGCATTGCACCATTTAAAATTCCTTTGGTATGGTTGGCCATTACTTTTAAATTGAGGTAGTGCGTTGTTACTACTCCATAAGAATTTCTTCTTGCTAATTCTTCCATTATAACTTCTGCAAAAGCCCCACCTAAATTAGGATCTGAACCACTTCCTAATTCATCAATAAAAAACAACGTTTTGCCATTTGCATTTTCCATAAAATGTTTCATGTGCAATAAGTGGCTAGAATAAGTGCTCAGCTCAAATTGAAGATCTTGGGTATCACCAATATGTATAAATAACTGTTTAAATATGCCCATTTTAGATGTTGCACTTACAGGTATTAATAAACCCGCTTGAAGCATTAACTGATTCAGCGCAATGGTTTTCATGGTAACTGTTTTGCCTCCTGCATTCGGGCCACTAATTACTAATATTCTTTGCTCATCATTTAAGTTAAGTGTTACTGGGATTGTTTTTTTTCCTGTTGCTTTGTTGTATAAAAATAAAAGCGGGTGATATGCATCAATTAATACAGCCTGTGCTTTATCGGCAACTTCTGGCAAATTCGCATTCATCTTTACAGCTAATTGCGCTTTTGCTTTTATAAAATCATACTCACCAATCATTACAATATATGAGGTTAACAATGGGGCATAAACAGAAAGCTTATTGGTTAATGCTCGCAAAATTCTTTGTACTTCCTGCAATTCTTCGTGTTCTAAAGAAAATACTTCATTATTAAGTTCAATGGTTTCTTCAGGTTCTATAAAAGCTGTTTTTCTGCTATCACTTTCGCCGTGTAAAATTCCTTTAACTTGTCGTTTGTGTTCCGAAAAAACAGCAACTACCCTTCTGCCATTGCTAAAGCTTTCATCAATATCTGCTGTGTAACCAGCTTTCGCCATGCGTTGAATTACTTTTTCGAACATACGGCGCAGTTCATTTCTTCGCCTGTATAAACTCATTCTAATTTTTTGTAAATCGGAGGAGGCATTGTCTTTTACAACCCCACTTTCATCCATCACTTCATTAATCATTTCCACGATGACTTTCTCATAATAACTTTCTTTTAACACAAGTGTTAACCCGGAAAAAGCAGACCTCCTTTCATTATCGAACCAACGGAAAATACTGCCAATACTTTCAGTTAACTTTTTAATCTGCATCCATTGCTCTCCAACCAATAAAGCACCTGGGATTGATAAGAGTTTAATGTCTTTGTTGATATTGAGCACAAATTCATTTGGGAAATATTGTGCTTGTAATAAAATTAATTGATACTCATAGGTTTGCTGAAGATCTCTATCAATAAAATCCTTTCGAGTGTGAATTCGAAGAGTTTCAGCTTTTTGTTTGGCGTAATCTGTTTTACAAAGCTCTGCCAACAGATGTTTTACTTTATCAAATTCTAACTGAGTTAATGCCGATTCTGGATATAAGCGCATAGTAACACCTTCGTATTTAGGCTGCAAAGGTAAGTTCTTACGATAACTTATTTACGAATAACTAGTTGTTTCGTTCTTTTGATTTGATGGGAATAGCAACATTAATGAGTACAACACAAATGTAAGTTGAAGTATTAACTGAAATGCAAGTACTAGATATGTAGAAAAAGTTGCTTCCATTCCCACTTTTTTATCAGGCATGCCATCTGTGTTAAAAGTATTGTTATGGTAAAGTGGACTATTAAGTTGATAAGTAAACAACAAAGCAAATAATAGGAAGAGAGACAATAAAACATGCATCAAGCTAATTGAAAAATTTCCTTTTTGTTTATCTCTTAAAAATCGATGCATTAAATAAGGTAAAGTAAAAAGAGCTAAATGAATTACAATAATGTTGTTACCAATAATAAAAGGAATTGATAGACTAAAATAGGGATCAATAGAAAGTGACTTATAAAAACTGAGGAAGATGAAAAATATGCCTACTGGAGCTACTAATAAAAGGGTCTCGATGCTTAGGGAAAAATACTTCTTGAGCTGCGTTGTAAAACTCATAGCGAAAACGGGTTATGTTAAAATTATTCTTAATTAGGATAATTTTCACATTTGAAATTCAATAAAAGTGTAAGAAAGGCAGATTGGAAGCGTAAAACAAATAAAATACCATGCGATTTGTATATACAATATGTAACTTTGTTTTATTTATGAAAAAGCCCTATTTATTAACTTTTACAATTTCGCTGTTCATGATAGCATGCTCAGCCAATCCATCACCAAAACAAAAGCTAATGAGCACTGAACCAATGAACGATATAGCTGGAGGAACTAAAAAAGATACTGCAACATTTGGAGAAGGTTGCTTTTGGTGTACCGAAGCTTATTTTCAACGCCTCAATGGTGTAGAAAAAGTATTGAGTGGATATGGAGGTGGATTTGTTGAGAACCCAACTTATGAGCAAGTTTGCGATAAAAATACTGGTCATATCGAACTATGCCGTATTATTTATGATCCATCCAAAATTTCTTACGATGAATTATTAGAAGTATTTTGGAAAACACATGATCCAACTACCAAAGATCAGCAAGGAAATGATGTAGGCCCTCAATACAGAAGTGCTATTTTTTATCATAATGAATCGCAAAAAGAAAAAGCAGAAAAATACAAAGTTGAGCTCGATAAAAGTGGTGCATGGGCTAAGCCAATTGTAACAGTTATAGAACCATTTAAAAACTTTTATCCTGCTGAAAACTACCACCAAGATTATTATAACAGTAACCAAAACCAGGGTTATTGTAGATTTGTTATTCAACCTAAATTAGAAAAATTTGAAAAAGTTTTTAAGGCTAAACTAAAACATTAAATTTAGTTGGAGCATGGGATAAATTATGCCGAACATCCTACTTTTAAGCCCAGAATACAAAAACTAAAGCCATTTAATTGAATGGGAACTATAAGAAAGCAAACAATCATTTCGAGTATTCTGATTTACATTGGTTTTTTTATTGGTGCCATAAATCAATATTTCTATACTAAAAATGGTTCTTTTACGCTTGAGCAATATGGTGTTACAAGAATTTTTTTCGACTTTGCACAGAACATGTATGCTTTTGGTGCATTGGGAGTTATACCTATAATTTATAAATTTTACCCCTATTATAAAGACAACCTAGAAACGCATAAAATTGATTTAATGACCTGGGGGATGTTTTCGTCCTTTATTGGTTTTTTATTGGTGTTGTTATTAGGATGGTATTTTCAGCCAGTTTTTGAGCACCAGTTTTCGGAAAAATCAAAGCTAATAATAGATTACTATTATTGGATGTTTCCTTTTGCTATGGGGATGTTGTTCTTTTCGGTATTAGAAGGTTTTTCATGGGCAATACAAAAAACCATCTTTTCTAACTTTTTA
>JAYTXG010000195.1:0-6644 GCA_043743375.1 Sphingobacteriia bacterium | reverse complement strand
CATTTGAACACCCTTTTCTTTATTGTATTTTTTTAGGAATTCTATTTTGCTTCTACTGTATCATTTAAAAGTGTATCTACTAATATTCTTCCGCAGTTTTCGCAAACAATAATTTTTTTGTGTAAACGAATTTCACTTTGACGTTGAGGTGGTATTGAATTAAAGCAACCTCCGCATGCGTCACGCTCAACTGGAACTACCGCTAATCCGTTTCTATAACTCTTGCGAATACGATCATAGCTGTAAATAAGGCGCTCATCAATATGTGCTCTAGCATCAGAACTAACCTTATTTAAAGCAGTCTCTTCTTTTTCTGTGTCAACTATAATTTTTTCTAATTCACTTTTCTTATGATTTAAAACACCTTCTTTAACATTCACTTGCTTTTTAGCAATTTCTAGTGCTTTAATTTTTTCGGCTAATTCCTCATTTGCATCACGTATATGTTTTTCTGCTAGTTTTACTTCTAGCTGCTGCATTTCTACTTCTTTATTGATGGCTTCAAACTCGCGATTGTTTTTTACATTATCACTTTGTTTTTCGTATTTAGCAACCATGGCTTCGCTGTCCTTAATGATCGTTTTCTTGCCTTCAATGAACTCACTAATACCATTAATTTCCTCTTCAATACGTGTTTGGCGATTGGTTAAGCCTTGAATCTCATCTTCCAAATCACTAACCTCCATTGGAAGCTCACCTTTAAGCACTTGAATTTCATCTAACTTACTATCGATCTTTTGTAAACGTAGTAGGTTTACTAGTTTTTCTTCAACTGAGAAATCTTTTACAGATGCCATATATAGTTTGTAGTTTGAGATTATCCTAAAAAGTACCTCACCGGATTGGTGTTTATAGCTGTTTTTAGGACCGCAAAGTTAGGGAATTTAGTGGTTAAAAGAGCAAAAACTAAGTCGATAGTATATTGTTCACTCTCCCAATGACCAATATCTGCAATAACTAATTGATTTTCGGCCTCAAAAAACGCGTGATATTTAATATCTGAGCTAATAAAAAAGTCGACTTTTGCTGCTTTAGCATTGGGAATTAAAAAACTTCCCGCACCCCCACAAATGGCTATTTTTTTTACTTTTTTGTTAAGTAGAGGGGTGTGTTTGATCACTTTTAGTGAAAATGCTGCTTTTATCAGCGTTAAGAAATCAATTTCATGCATTTCTGTTGTTAATTCTCCCACTATTCCGCTCCCAACCAATTCATTTTGGTTGTTTAATGGAATTAAATCGTATGCAACTTCTTCGTAATGATGGGCTTTTTTTAAAGCTGTTATTACCTTTTCTTGTAAAAACGAGGGTAAAATGACCTCAATTCTTTGTTCATCAATGATTGTTCTTACCCCTTTTTCTCCAATTGTTGGGGTAGCATTTACACCTCCTTTAAAAGTACCTTCTCCCTCTGAACTAAAACTAGTTTCACTGTATTTGCCAATATTACCTGCCCCGGCTTCAAAAAGTGCTTCTAAAATACGATCAACGTATTCTTTCGGAGCAAAAGTTACCAGTTTTATTAAATTTTTTGAAGTCGGCAATAGTATTTTAGTATTTATTAATGAAAGTTTTTCTGCAATTGCACTATTAACTCCCCCGTAAATATTATCAAGATTGGTATGAATTGCATAAACAGCAATATCATTTTTTATCGCATGAATTAATGCTTGCTCAACATAATTTTTACCCGTTATTTTGGTAATTCCTTTAAAAAGTATTGGATGATGTGCCACAACCAAATTGCAACCTTTTTGTATAGCCTCTTGAATAACATCTTTAGTGGTATCTAATGTGCATAGTATACCAGTGCAATCTATTTCAGTTGAACCTATAAGTAAGCCTGAGTTATCATAATCCTCTTGATATGCAAGTGGGGCAAACGATTCTAGGGCTGAAATGACTTTATTAATTTTCATAACTGATAAATTTCGAGTAGCAATTTACCTTCATTCTATCTTTGTAACTATGACTAATGCATTATTTCTTTTTTATGATGGCAAAATAATTCGTTCAGATAAATTATTTATTTCTCCTAATAACCGTTCTTTTAGATATGGAGATGGCTTTTTTGAAACCATCAAATTGGTAAATGGTACCATTTTAAATGAAAAGCTGCACATGGAAAGATTATTTCATTCTTTGTTAGTGTTACAATTTATTCCTCCTAATTATTTTAATGTCGATTATATCCTTCAATCAATACATAATTTGGTTCAAAAGAATCAACATCATATTTTAGCGAGGATAAGAATTACCATTTTTAGAGGGGAGGGGGGTATTTATGATCAACAAAATCATTTTCCTCATCTCATTATCCAATCATGGGAGTTGAACCCGAGTAACAATAAGTTGAATGAAAACGGTTTGGATATTGGTATTTTTAAACTTGCCGTAAAATCAGCTGATCATTATTCTAGTTTAAAAACTAATAACTATTTACCCTATGTGATGGGTGCACTTTGGGCCAAAGAACATCATTTGAATGATGCGATACTTCTTAATGCTGCCGGTAACATTGCCGATGCTACCATTGCCAATGTATTTATTGTTAGTGATGGCATCATCAAAACACCCTCATTATCTGAAGGTCCTGTAGATGGAGTTATGAGAAAGTTTTTAATTGACCAACTAAAAAACAATCAATTTGAGGTTGAAGAAGGTGTAGTGTCTGTTGAAGAACTGCAGCATGCTAATGAAATTTGGCTAACTAATGCAATTTATGGCATCAGATGGGTTAAACAATTTGGGGATATAAACTACTCAAACCAAGTAGCACTTAGGATATTTAATCAATTCTTGTAGTTTTTGTTACATAAATCACACTCCTATATGTTTTTTTTTGTATATTTGACAGAGTCAACACATTCAATCAAGCAAACGAAAAAAAATGAAAACTTTAAAAGCAATCGTCCTATCAGCGCTATTAATGATGGCTTATGCACAGGTATTTTCGCAGACTGTAAAACAAAAAATTTCTGTAGGTATATTAGGAGCAGGCAATTTCACACAATTTCGTGTTAAAAACGGTTATGGTATTTATTACAAAACTGCAGCCGCATTGGCTGGTGGTGTTTGGGTAAATATACCTTTAAGCAAAAAATGGTCATTAGAGCCACAAGCTCAATGGTCTACCTTATGGTACAAAGGCAATAACAATCCATCCGGACAATATGGAGGAACCATGCAATACCAATCTTTCCCAATTTTATTAAAGTATGCATGTAACAATGAAATTGCTTTTATATTCGGACCACAAGTGGATTTCTTAAATACTTTAAAGAATGATAATTCAAGTTTTTATTATAAAAAGCAGTTTGTGTCTATCAGTACAGCATTAACAGCCGGGTTCGAATTATTTCCTAATAGCACCATTAAAGTATATGGTCGTTATATTTATGGTATTTCCGATTTAAAAAGTACAACTAATCCAAATGTTAATAAAGGAAATATTGGATTTTACAATGATGGATTTCAGTTTGGATTGAAATTAAAATTATTTGGTAACAAACCTGCTGCAACTGTTGTTTTTGTTCCTCCTGTTATTATAGCAGATGTTGCTCCTCCCCCAGCTCCAAAAGATACAGATGGTGATGGTATCTTAGATAAAGATGATAAATGCCCTACCGTTAAGGGATTTGCAAAATACCAAGGTTGCCCTATACCTGATACAGATGGTGATGGAATCAATGATGAAAATGACAAATGCCCAACAGTTCCAGGATTAGCTCGTTACCAAGGTTGCCCTATTCCTGATACTGATAAGGATGGCATTAACGATGAAGAAGATAAGTGCCCTACAGTTCCAGGATTAGCTCGTTATCAGGGTTGTCCTATACCTGATACTGATGGTGACGGTGTAAATGATGAAGAAGACAAATGCCCAACTGTAAAAGGAACTGTTGAAAATAATGGTTGTCCGGAATTAGCTAAGCAATATAATTTTGATAATAAAAAAGTATTATTTTTAACAGGCAGTGCAGTTTTAACCAAAGGTTCTAAAGTAGAACTACAAAAAGTAGTTAAAGCATTGAATGAGTATCCTTCATTAAAGCTTTATGTAGATGGATATACTGACAATACTGGATCTGATAAAATTAATAAACCATTATCTTTAAAACGTGCTGCGTCGGTAAAAGCATTTTTGTTTATTAAAAAAATTGCTGCTGAAAGATTACTAACTCAAGGACATGGTAGCGAAAGCCCTATTGCAGACAATAAAACTGCAAAAGGCAAAACTGCAAATAGAAGAGTTGAATTTAATGTTCGTGAACTCTAATCTGTTTATAAAATTATAAAAAATCCTGACTGCTATTAGTCAGGATTTTTTTTGCTTAAATTGCCATACAAACATTTTATAAGTTATTTTGTTATAATTCAAATGAGTAAGAAAAAATTGGCAATTAATATTATGTGGTTCAGAAGAGATTTGCGGCTCTTTGATAATGTTGCTCTTTACCATGCACTAAAAGAGGGGTTACCTGTTATTCCAATTTTTATTTTTGATAAATCAATTCTTAATCAATTAGAAGATAAAACCGATCTAAGAGTAGAATTCATTCATTCGGCTTTATTAGAAATGCAAAAAGTATTGATAAACATTGGTGCTAGCTTAGAAGTAATTTATGGTTATCCTCAAGAAGTATTTGAAAATTTATCAGAAAAGTACTTAATTAATTGTGTTTATACCAATCATGATTATGAGCCTTATGCTGTAGAAAGAGACACAAAAATTAATGATTTATTGCAAAGTAAAAATGTATTGTTTAAAACATTTAAAGATCAAGTAATCTTTGAAAAAAATGAAGTGGTAAAAGATGATGGAAAGCCTTACACCGTATTTACTCCATTTAGTAGAAAATGGAAAGCTAGATTAACAGAAAAAGATTTAACCACATTTAACTGTGAAGCATATTTCAATAATTTTCAAAAGAATATTACCTATGAAATTCCATCACTTGCTTCAATGGGGTTTGCATCATCAACGCATAATTTTCCTTCAATTGATGTGAATGAAAGTATTATTGACCATTATTCTGAAAATCGAAATTTCCCCGGGTTAGCAAATAGCACTTCAAGAATGGGAGTTCACCTAAGGTTTGGAACTATTAGTATTAGAGCATTAGCTAAAAAAGCGAAAGAGTTAAATGAAACTTATTTAAATGAGCTTATTTGGCGCGATTTTTATCATACAATTTTATGGCATTTTCCTAGAGTAGGCAAAGGTGCTTCGTTTAAATTGGAATACGATCGAATTGAATGGCGAAATAATGAACAAGAATTTAAACAGTGGTGTGACGGTAATACAGGCTATCCAATTGTTGATGCAGGAATGCGAGAGTTAAATGCAACTGGATTTATGCATAATAGAGTTCGAATGATTGTTGCTTCTTTTTTAACTAAACATTTATTAATTGATTGGCGTTGGGGAGAAGCCTATTTTGCCCAAAAATTATTGGATTTTGATTTAGCTGCAAACAACGGTGGCTGGCAATGGGCCAGTGGAAGCGGATGCGATGCTGCACCTTATTTCAGGGTGTTTAATCCTTATTTGCAAACAGCAAAGTTTGATAAAGATTTTACTTATATAAAGAAATGGGTGCCTGAGTTTCAAGAGTTTTATTATCCTCAGCCAATTGTAGTTCATGAAGATGCAAGAAAGAGGGTGCTTGAAGTTTATGCAAAAGCCTTGAAAAGTAATTAAAGTTATTTTTGATTTATTAACTTACTAATTGATATAAGTTTATTTACTGCTGCTAAACCATCCTCACCTAAATTAATTGAGTACTCATTTACATATAAGTTGATGTGTTTGCGCATCACTTCCTCATCCATTTCTTGGGCATAAAGTTTAACGTAATCTGAAATGGTTGGGTAATGCTCAAAAGCATATTCAATACTTTTACGAATTAGGTTATTAACTTTTTTTGCAATTGTTTGCCCTATACTTTTCTTTATTACTATACCACCCAAAGGTATAGGGATTTGTAATTTTTCTTCCCAATAAGCACCTAAATCCATCAATTTTACTAACCCTTTTTGTTTATATGTAAATCTGTTTTCATGTATGATAACACCCGAGTCTACTTCGCCAGATAACACTGCATCTTCAATTTCATTAAATGGTTTAAAAATTTTATTTTTTGCAGTAGGAAATGCCATCATAAATAATAAATGTGCAGTAGTGTTTTTTCCAGGGATTGCTACCCTTTTTTCAACAGTCCATTCAATGTTTTTTTTTGTTACAAGTAACGGTCCCACACCTTTTCCTAAAGCACCACCACTATTTAATAGTTCATAATTATTCATTATAACTGGAAAAACACCGTAGCTTATTTTACTTATGTCCATTTTTTCGGTAATTGCCCATTCATTCAGGGTTTGAACATCTTCTAAGTGAACGTCAAAATCGAACCCATCTGTATCAATTTTTTTATTTACAAGAGCGTCAAAAATGAAAGTATCATTAGGGCAGGGTGAGAATGCAAGTGAAAGGTGCATAAAAGTAATATTATCATAAAGTTAATTAATTTCATCATCTTGAAAAGAATCGAATATTTAAACTTAAATTCACAACATGAAATATTTAATAGTAATATCATTTGCATTTGTTGCATTCTACTCAACTGCACAACAAAAAGCTTC
>JAYTXG010000194.1:0-1670 GCA_043743375.1 Sphingobacteriia bacterium | reverse complement strand
AAAATGTATGAACTCTTAAAAAATTTTCCGGATGCGTTACACAAATATCAACATAAGTTTAAGTATCTATTAATTGATGAGTACCAAGATACCAATGCAGTACAATATCAAATCACCAAATTGCTTGCAGCCGTTCATGAAAATATTTGCGTAGTTGGTGATGATGCTCAAAGCATTTACAGCTTCAGAGGTGCGACTATTGAAAATATTTTACAATTTCAAAAAGACTATGACGATGTAAAAGTGGTAAAGCTAGAGCAGAATTATAGAAGTAGTCCACAAATAATTGAAGTAGCAAACGAAGTAATTAAAAACAATAAAAGTCAGATTCCAAAAAACTTATGGACTAAAAACGAAGCAGGTGAAAAAATTAATTTGGTTCGTACCATGACAGATAATGAAGAAGGAAAATTTGTAGCCGATACCATTCAAGAACAAAAATTACGCAACCATTTTTTTAATCGCGACTTTGCAATTCTTTATAGAACCAATGCACAAAGCCGTTCTTTTGAAGAGAGTTTACGTAAAATGGGAATACCCTATAGAATATATGGTGGTGTTAGTTTTTATCAGCGCAAGGAAATAAAAGATATCCTAGCATATTTAAGAATTATTGTTAATACAAGAGATGAAGAATCTCTTAAGAGAATTATTAATTATCCCGTTAGAGGTATTGGAAAAACCACTATGGAGAAATGTGTAATTTTTGCCAATGAACATAATATCTCTATGTATGAAGTTGTAAACAAGGCAGCAGAGTTTGGTTTTAAAGCAGGAACATTAGAGGCTTTACAAAACTTCATTACAATGATTCGATACTTCCAAAGTATGCTTACCGATAAAAACGCATACGATGTTGCTGTTCAAGTAGGCAAGCATACTAATTTAGTAAAAGATTTATTTAATGATAAAACAACAGAGGGTTTAGCCAGATATGAAAATATTCAAGAACTACTTAACTCAATTAAAGAATGGACAGAAAGTCCTAGTAATGATGATGGTGAATTAGGAGATAAAACATTGGGATCTTACCTCCAACAAATTACTTTATTAACCGATGCAGATGATGACAAGGAAAATAATGATGTAGTAAAATTAATGACCATACATGCTGCAAAAGGATTAGAATTTGGTTGTGTATTTGTAGGCGGTGTAGAGGAAACATTATTTCCAAATGCAATGAGCATTAATACCAGAGAGGAGCTTGAAGAAGAGCGTCGTTTATTTTATGTTGCTGTAACTCGTGCTAAAAAAAGATTATGGCTTACCTATGCGAATTCTCGTTATCGGTTTGGACAATTAGTGCAAAACGAACCTAGTAGATTTATTGAAGAAATGCCAGAACAACATGTAGATAAAAGTTTTGCAGGTGGCGGTGCCAGAAACAATTCGAGCACCAATTGGGGTGGGGCTTATGATAGAATGCAAAGAAACTTTAATTATAATGATTCCACTAATGCAGAAAAAAAATATGGCCTAGCTCCGAATAAAAAAACCACCAACACAAAACCTGAATACTTACCAATAATTCCCCCTACATCAAAAATAGCTTCTCATACTCCATCAGCTAATTTTGAAGCAAGCGATACTTCTTCTTTAGAAGCTGGTCAAAAAGTTGAACACCAAAAATTTGGTTTTGGAAACGTTTCTAGCATTGAGGGTTCAGCACA
>JAYTXG010000193.1:0-3724 GCA_043743375.1 Sphingobacteriia bacterium | reverse complement strand
CTCAAGTCAATCAACATTAAATGATTGTCGGTTCCACCACTAATAATATTGTATCCTTTCTGCATAAATGCTGCAGCCATTGATTGTGCGTTTTTTTGCACTTGTTGCTGGTACACTAAAAATTCATCAGTTAATATTTCTCCAAAAGCAACCGCCTTTGCTGCAATCACGTGTTGTAATGGCCCTCCTTGAATACCCGGAAATACTGCCATGTCTAACAAGTTGCTCATCATTCTAATATTTCCTTTTACATCTTTTAGTCCCCATGGATTTTCAAAATCATGCTTCATCATAATAATTCCACCTCTTGGTCCACGTAAAGTTTTGTGGGTAGTAGATGTAACAAAATGACAATGAGTGAAAGGAGAATTCAATAATTTTTTTGCTATTAATCCTGCAGGATGGGCAATATCTGCCAGTACTAAAGCACCTACTTCGTCTGCTACTTTTCTAATGCGTTCGTAATCCCAATCTCTACTATATGCACTAGCGCCACAATAAATTAATTTTGGTTTTACTGCTCTTGCTTGAGCTTCTAATTGCTCATAATTGATCAAACCTTCTTCTCTGGTAACACCATAAAAATGTGGCTTATATAGTTTGCCGCTATAATTTACTGGGCTACCGTGTGTTAGGTGGCCACCCATACTCAAATCAAGTCCTAATGTATCATCGCCAGGTTGTAATACAGCTAAAGCAACAGCCGAATTAGCTTGAGCTCCGCTATGAGGCTGTACATTAGCATATTCTACTCCAAAAATCTGCTTAAGACGATCGATGGCCAATTGCTCCGTTTGATCTACAATTTCACATCCAGCATAATACCTTCTTCCAGGATATCCTTCTGCATATTTATTAGTCATTACGTTACCAGTTGCTTGCATTACTTGTAAGCTTGTAAAGTTTTCTGATGCAATCAGTTCAATTCCATTACGTTGTCTTTCTAATTCCTTGCGAATAAGGTCAAAAACCAAGGTATCTCTTTGCATGTAATTCTTTTTTGTAAAGTTAATTGTTCGCTTAATTAGAACCATGTTTTGTGCTAAGATTTAATCAAGGTTTTACTTAAAGCTTGGTAATTTGGGCATATTTCTTATTTTCACAGTCCATTTGTACAAAGTGTGCCTAATACACACCAAAGAATATCAATGAAAGCAATTATACCCGTAGCAGGTGCAGGAACTAAACTCCGGCCTCATACTTATACTCAGCCTAAGGCACTTATACCTATTGCAGGTAAAACCATACTAAGTTTTATAGTGGATCAGTTGAAAGATGCTGGTATTCATGAATTTATTTTTATTGTTGGATACTTAGGAGAGAAAATTCAGGATTATGTAAAACAGACCTATCCCGATTTAACTACTCATTTTGTTTTTCAAAATGAGCGGCAAGGAACTGGGCATGCTATTGAATTAACTAAATCAATAGTAGGTACTGATGAAGTATTTGTTGTATTAGGAGATACAATATGTGAGTATGATATACAAGAAGTAGTGAATAGTCCGTATAGTATGCTCGGCATTAAAAAAGTTGATGATCCCAGAAATTTTGGGGTAGCATCTATCAATGAAGAAGGTTTTATAGATCAAGTTGTAGAGAAGCCAGCCATACCGAAAAGCAATATGGCTTTGGTAGGGTTGTATAAAATTAAAGAAACGCATTTCTTGTTTGAATGCCTGCATCATTTGTTTATGCAAGACATAAAAACAAAGGGAGAATATAATTTAACCGATGCATTAGATTGTATGATTAAACGTGGCGCACAGTTTAAATCATTTAAAGTAAAAAACTGGTTTGATTGTGGAAAAAAAGAAACTTTATTAGAGAGCAATGCTACCTTATTAAAAAAGTTTGGTGGAGTAATTCAAGGGCAAGAAAAGTTTAAAGACACCATTATCATTCCTCCAGTAAGTATTGCTGCGGGATGTGATATATCAAATTCAATTATAGGGCCACATGTTGCTATTGGAGCCAATACCAGTATTAAACATTCAATTGTGAGAGAAAGTATTATTGGGTCTTATACTAATTTGTATGAGGTAGTATTAGATAATTCATTGATTGGAAGTGATGCTTCGGTAAGAGGATTAAGCCGCAGTTTAAATATTGGAGATAATACAGAAATAGACTTTGGGTAATTTTTTTTTTGGATAGATTATTATTTTAGTTGTGCTAAAGTTGCTTCATATTCATTCCATATTTCGGCAACTACATCTGCTGCTGGCTTAATTTCATGAATTAGTGAAGCTGCTTGACCAATTTCTAACTCTCCTTCATCTAAATCTCCTTCAAACATTCCCTTCTTTGCGCGCGATCTGCCTAAAATTTGTTGTAGTTCAGTTTCTTCTGCGCCTCTTTTTTCTGCTTCATTTATTTGATGGAAAAAGTTATTTTTTAACAACCTAACAGGCACTAATTTTTTCATACTAAGTTGTGTATCGCCTTCATTTGAATTGACTACTGCTTGTTTAAAATTTTCATGTGATGATGCTTCATGCGTACAAACAAACCTACTTCCAATTTGTACTGCGTCTGCTCCAAGTATCATTGCCGCTAACATTTGTTTTCCTGTTGCAATTCCTCCTGCTGCAATTAATGGAATTGTTATAGCTGATTTAACTGCAGGTATCAACACCATTGTGGTAGTTTCTTCTCTTCCATTATGCCCACCAGCTTCAAAGCCTTCTGCTACAACAGCATCACAGCCTGTATCCTGAGCTTTTTTAGCAAATTTGCTACTGCTTACAACATGTACAACTGTAATTCCTTTTTCTTTTAATAAGGGAGTCCATTTAGAAGGGTTGCCTGCACTTGTAAATACTATAGAAACTTGTTCTTCAACAATAATTTGCATCAACTTTTCAATATCAGGATATAGCAGTGGAATATTAACTCCAAAAGGATTTTTTGTTGCTGCTTTGCATTGTTGAATATGTTCTCTCAAAACTTCAGGATACATACTTCCAGCACCAATCAAACCCAAGCCACCTGCATTGCTAACAGCACTAGCTAATTTCCAACCACTTGCCCAAATCATACCAGCTTGAATAATGGGGTATTTAATATTGAACAATGTTGTAATTCTGTTATTCATAAAAAATGCTATTTATGAAGATAAAAAGAATTTGCTTGAGACAAACAAGTTACTGTTAAATCATTAATGCATACATGCTCAGGAAGAGTAGCGGTGTAGTAAACTATATTGGCTACATCTTTTGCTTCTAAAGCTTTGTATCCATTATAAACCAGATCGGCTTTTTCCTCATTGCCTTTAAAACGTACTAATGAAAATTCGGTTTCAGCAGCTCCTGGATTAATAGTGGTTACTTTTATTTTATGAGGAAGTAAATCAATGCGCATGGCTTTGCTAATTGCATCAACGGCGTGTTTTGAAGCGCAATATCCATTACCATCTTTATATA
Organism: Sphingobacteriia bacterium; assembly: GCA_043743375.1. GTDB lineage: Bacteria > Bacteroidota > Bacteroidia > Chitinophagales > Chitinophagaceae > Sediminibacterium. The sequence goes on along the minus strand of JAYTXG010000193.1, from coordinate 299 downwards.
CTTCTTTACCAGCAGTTGAGCCAATATTAATTATTTGTCCTTTTCCAATTTTCATGAACAGCGGTAGTATGGCTTTACTCATATACATCAACCCTTTTAAGTTGGTATCTATCATAGTATCCCAATCATCTAAAGAAGCATTTTCAAAACTATCTCTACCCAAAGCTAATCCTGCGTTGTTCACTAATACATCTATATTTTGCCACTCATTTGGTAAAGATTCTATTGTATCAAAAACAGATTTTCTATTTTGAATATCAAAACAAAGCGGCAATACTTTTATGCCATTATTTTTTTGG
>JAYTXG010000192.1:0-2017 GCA_043743375.1 Sphingobacteriia bacterium | reverse complement strand
TAAGGATAAGCCTGTAGAACAGGTGACCTATTATATCGGGACAGATAAATTTGGGAGAGATATTGCGTGCAGACTAAAAATTGGGGTAAGAGTAAGTTTGAGTGTTGTTTTAATTGAGGTGGGGTTAACTATATGGGTTAATGTAGCTAGGCTGGTACGCGAACAAGGAATGGCAATCCATCACCAATAATCCAGTGTTAGCCTTAGCTACCGTAATAGCTATTATGTTATTGGTATTGGCTTTTAATTTCTTTATTGGTTGATCTATTATGCTATAGCTTCTCTTTCAATGTTGAGTTGAGTATTCAACGCAATTAATGCGCCCACACACAACCAAAAAACTCCACCAATCTTGTCTGTCTCAATCATATCACTTGTGCAATTAATGATGATAATCATTATAATAATTATACCTATTACCATTGCAATAGTGCTGTAAAAGTTACTTTGAAATTGATGGTATAATTGTTGCGCTTTTAGTAGCATCCCAATAAGTAAAACTAAAAATACAATCAACCCAAAAATTCCTTGTTCAATTGCTAGGAGTAAAAAATAATTATGTACAGTAGAATGTTCGGGATTATTGCTTACCCAAGTTTTAAAAGAGGAAACAGTGTATGGCTTGTATTGATTATAAAAACTATTTGGACCAAAACCCACTATCGGCTTTTCGGCAATCATTCTTATACCTGCAACCCATCTATAAAAACGCTCTGCATTAGAAATATCTTTCATTGAAATAGTTGCAGATAAATGATCACTAAAATTGGAATGAAAAATGGTACGATCATGATCAGGAGCAAATTTCAGGTAATTGTTATTATTTATTAGGGCAGCTATGAAAATAATAACCGATACAATTGAAATTGTTATTATATGAGCCATCTTCTTTTTTTGAAAAATGTATATGGATAAAACTCCAACTATTAATGCCAACCAAGCACCTCTTGAGTAGGCCAATATTAACCCCACTATCGCTATCAATAAAAAAAATACAATTACTTTTTTTATTGATAAATTATTTGGTGTGAATTTCCATATTGCCCAACCAATTGGTAATAGGCAAACCAACATAGAAGAATAGTTTACGTGATTTCTAAAAAAAGGTGCCATTGTTTTTTTGATGTTAGCAAATTCAAACCCATAAAAACTAAATCGAATCAATACTTGTACAATCACTATTAGCATTGGTATGCATAAACAGAGGGCTAGTTTTTTCCAGTCGCTTTGTTGTTTAAGTAATAGTGGACTAAGAAAAACAAAGGGAACTATGTACCAAATTTTTGCTAATAAGTATTTTACTGATAGTATTGGTTCGGTTGAAAAGAAAGCACTGATGATAATCCAAAGTATATGAACTGTAATTAGTACGAGTAAAGGGGATAAAAAAATTGAACGAAATAATATGGGTTGATGAATCATTTTTGCAATGGTAATTGCAGTGAGCAATATCAAAAAAACTTCATCCGGAAAATCAATGCCTAATGAGGTGGTTACGTTTAGTTCTGTTGATAAAGGAAGAAAAATAAGTAATAGCCAAAAAAGCTGATCTGTTTTATTAGTGACAAATTTTATAACGAAATTAAAAAGAATCAACCCAAATGGAATGGCCATCCATGTTAGGTTTTGCTGCAAAATAGCAATTACACCAAAGCCAAGGAAAAGCAATACGTAAAAAACATTGATCATTTTATTTAATCTCAATGCATACATATTATGCTGCCTTGGTTGGGTTATTGATTAAAACCAATATGCTGCTGAAAAGCAAACCAGCAATAGCGGCAATTAATATAATTAGAGGTTTATCGGGCCAAGAAATCTCTGTTACTGGGGTAGCTTTTTCTACTACTTTTATAAAATTGGGTGAGGTAGCTATTGCTAGTTTTATTTCTTGACTAGCTTTTGTTGTTTGATCTAATTGATTCAATATGGTTTCACTTTCAGCATTATTTAGTCTTGTTGCAGATAGATCAGTTGTTTTATTATTTGCTAAAATGGTGTACTGACTTTTTAATTG
>JAYTXG010000191.1:0-4635 GCA_043743375.1 Sphingobacteriia bacterium | reverse complement strand
AGAGTTGCTTTTTTTAGAGAAGCACCATATTTGCCCGTTATTTATAAACGATAAAGAATATCCTCAACGCTTATTAAATTGTTATGATGCCCCTGTGTTGCTATATTTTAAAGGTCATTGTAATTTAAATGAACAAAAAATAATTAGCATTATTGGCACTCGAACAAATACAATTTATGGTAAACAAATTGCAGAACAACTAATTGAACAATTACCGAAGGATGTTTTGATTGTTAGCGGATTAGCATTTGGCATAGATGCAATAGCACATAAAGCTGCAATAAAAAATGAATTAAATACTTTAGGCGTATTGGCACATGGATTAGATGATTTGTATCCAGCACAACATTGTTCATTGGCAAAAGAAATGTTGCAACATGGTGGCTTACTAACCGAATTTAATCAGCAAACAAAACCAGACAAACATAATTTTCCCAAAAGAAATAGAATTGTTGCGGGTATTGCAGATGCAACTATTGTAATAGAAACTGCTGTTAAAGGAGGGAGTATGATTACTGCTGATTTAGCCTTTCAATATAATCGAGAATTGTTTGCTGTACCAGGAAAAATAAATGACGTAAAAAGTGCAGGCTGCTTAAAATTAATTCAAGAGAATAAAGCTAATTTATATACAAGTATTGAACATCTATTTATTACTATGAATTGGGAGCCAAAAATAAAACAAACTATCAATCAACTATCAATTTTTACATCTCTAACATCAGACGAGCAACTAGTAGTAGGGTTAATAAAAGATAAGGGACAAATACCTTTAGACGACCTGAAAAGCAGTGTAGGGTTTAACAGTAGCAAAACGGCCAGTGTATTACTTAGCCTCGAATTACAAAATGTTATTCATATATTTCCGGGGAAAATGATTGCATTGGTTTAGATTGTGTATTCCATTTAATGAGTAAGCAGAATGCTACTAGTGCAAAAAAAGCTGGTAATAAAAAGGTATACTTAAAATTGCTAGCCTGATTATTGTAAATCCATGCCGAAAATATAGCACCAGCTCCAATACCAATTTCTAAAGCAATATACATTGAAGCAATTGCTTTACCCCTATTTGCGGATGAACATAAATCTACTGTCCACGCACTTAATGTGGGGCTATTAACCCCCCAACTTAATCCATAAATAACTGATCCTATCATCATCATTTTAACAGAGTCAGCAAATGCCAATACAATCAAAGCAATAACTAAAATAAAAGATGAAACTAGTAAAACAGGCACTCTTCCAAATCGGTCCGAAACTTTAGCGGCAACTAGCCTTATAAATAAAGATGCTACGGTAAAAAAAGCAAAGAAAAGTCCTTTATTATGCAACCCTAAATGTTCACTTAAATCGGGGGCTATTGTAAGAATTGTTCCAATTGAAAAGCAAAGCAATGCTGTAATTATGGAAGGCCGAAAAGCAGTTTTATCAAAAATCTCTGTTTTATTAATACGCAACAACTTAGCATTAAATGACTGAGGGTTTGGCAAAGTTTCTTTTACATTATATAAAATAGCTACCGAAGCCAAAGCAAATCCAGCAGAAACGTAAAACATGATATTGTAACTGAAAAAATCAACTAGGTAACTACCAATCATTGGTCCAGCTGAAGAACCCAATGTATATCCAATAGATAAAGCACCTAATGCTTCTCCTCTTCTTGATTCATGAACTACATCGGCACCATAAGCAGAAGTGGCTGTGGGCTTGAAGCCAGTGGAAAATCCATGCAAAAAACGAAGGAATAAAAACCCAGCTACCGAAGTGAGCAATGGATACAATAAACTACAAATAACACAAACAATAGAACCAAAAATCATAACAGGCACTCTTCCTATTGTGTCAGTTAGTTTTCCACTAAAAGGACGAGAAATTCCAGCCATTAAAGTGAATAAGGCAATGATTAATCCTTTGTATTCAGCGCCTCCCAGCGAAGTTAAATAGCCAGGGAGCTCCGGTATCATCATATTAAAACTGGTGGAAAACAGAAAGTTACTAAGACAAAGTAGCGCAAATTGAAAAGTAAAATAAGGTGATGTAGCGGTTGGTTTTAATACAGACATTAGCTTTCTGGAGTCATATTTTAAACCATAAAGCTACTATAAATAATTTTGGAGGTAATTTGTTCGCAGCGCTATCTTTACAAATGGCAACAAACCACAACAGCTCCGCTAAAAGCAAAACCTCTTCTAGATTATTTGGTGAGGGCTTAACTTTCGATGATGTTCTGCTGATGCCAGCCTTCAGCGAAACGCTTCCAAGGGAAGTAAATATAAGCTCACATCTTACAAAAGAAATTGTTCTAAACGTTCCTATTTTATCGGCTGCGATGGATACAGTTACTGAAGCCAACCTTGCCATTGCATTGGCAAGAGAAGGCGGGCTTGGCATATTGCATAAAAACATGTCGATAGAAAAACAAGCCGAACAAGTGCGTAAAGTAAAGCGCAGTGAAAGTGGCATGATTATCGATCCAATTACTTTATTGGTTGACGCTACTATTGGTGATGCGTTAACACTAATGAAAGATAACAGAATTGGAGGCATTCCAATTATAGATGGTGCTGGCAAGTTAGTAGGAATTTTAACCAATCGCGATTTGCGTTTTGAGACAGATAAAAAACGCAAGGTTAAAGAAGTAATGACTAAAGAAAATCTGATTACAGCACCAGAAGGAACCGATTTAAAGAAAGCAGAAAAAATTTTACAGAATTATAAAATCGAAAAATTACCAGTTGTAAATAAACAAGGCAAACTAATCGGACTAATTACATACAGAGATATTTTACAAATTCGCAATTTTCCAAATGCGGTAAAAGATAATTTAGGACGTTTACTTACCGGTGCTGCTTTAGGCATTACCAATGACCTGATGGACAGAACTTATGCTTTACAACAAGTAGGTGTAGATGTAGTTACTTTGGATAGTGCTCATGGTCATAGCAAAGGGGTTATTGAAGCATTAAAAGCTTTGAGAAAGAATTTTAAAAAACTACAGATCATTGCAGGTAATGTAGCAACAGCTGCTGGAGCTAAAGCATTAGCAGATGCAGGTGCAAATTGTATAAAAGTTGGAATAGGGCCAGGTTCTATTTGCACAACTAGAATTGTTGCAGGTGCGGGTGTTCCTCAATTAACTGCTATTATGGAAGCTGCCAAAGCATTAAAGCCAATGGGCATTCCATTAATTGCTGATGGGGGAATTAGGTATACTGGTGATATGGTTAAAGCATTGGCAGCAGGAGCCAATATGGTTATGATGGGAAGCGTTTTTGCTGGAGTAGAAGAAAGTCCGGGTGATACCATTATATACGAAGGAAGAAAATTCAAAGAATACAGAGGCATGGGAAGCTTGGGTGCAATGAGCCAAGGTAGTGGAGATAGGTATTTTCAGGATGTAGAAGCAGACATTAAAAAATATGTTCCAGAAGGAATTGAAGGAAGGGTTGCCTACAAAGGAAGTTTGAATGAAATTATTTATCAGTATGTTGGTGGATTAAGAGCTGGTATGGGTTACTGCGGAGCTAAAAATATTGCAGCATTACAAGAAGCTACTTTCATTAAAATTACCAATGCAGGAATGAAAGAAAGTCATGCGCATGATATTGACATTACCAAAGAGGCACCAAACTATAGTAGGAAATAAATACCCTCTAAAATAATTTTTTTGAAACAACTACACAAGATTGGATTATCAGCGTTTTCCGGTTTATTGCTTTTTATAGCATGGCCTGAATCGTACTTTACATTATTCATTTTTGTTGCTTTCATTCCATTACTTATTGTTGCAGATAATGTACAAAGTCAAAAAGAATTATTCGTCTATACATTTATTACTATGCTGGTTTGGAATGCAGCAACTACTTGGTGGTTGTGGAATTCTACCAGTGTTGGAGCAATTGCAGCTATTATAGCCAATAGTTTATTGATGTGCTTGCCTTGGTGGGCTTATGGCATTTTTAAAAAATATTATAACAAAATAGTATCATCACTTGCATTAGTAATATTCTGGTTAAGTTTTGAATATGTTCATTTAAATTGGGAGTTAAGTTGGCCATGGCTAACATTAGGAAATGTTTTTGCAGGCCACCCTTCCTATGTGCAATGGTATGAGTATACAGGGGTTGGTGGTGGAAGTCTTTTAATAATGATATTAAATACATTAATTTATGAATTTTGGGTTAATCCCCTTAAAATAAATTCTAACTCGTTTCGACCTTTAAAACTTATTATTACACTTCTATTTATTTTTGCATCAATAATAAATTCAAGAATTCTATCTAATAAAAAAGAAAATACTTCCAAAGAAAATATCATCATTGTTCAACCGAATATTAATCCCTACGAAAAATTTGAATTGAATAACGCGTCTCAACAGGTTAATAAATTAATTTCACTTTCTGAGTCTGCCATTGACAGTAATACACAATTGATTATTTGGCCTGAAACTGCTATGAGTGTTGCCGAGTGGCAAGAAAATATTACACAAAATATTTACTACCAACCCATATTTGAATTTGCCAAAAAGCATCCAACAATAACACTTATTTCTGGCATAGAAACATTTAAAAATTATGGTTTAGTAAAAGAAACACCAACCGCACATACCAATTCATCGGGTATATATTATGATGC
>JAYTXG010000190.1:0-2516 GCA_043743375.1 Sphingobacteriia bacterium | reverse complement strand
TTTGCCTTTACCAACAACATCTATTCCTGTATTAGTATATAAAGCGGGAACGCCAACTTTGGCAAAATTAAAATGGTCTGAGCGGTAATAGTAACCTGCCTCAGGGTGCGTATCATAAGAAATATAACCACCATTTTTCTCAACAGCTTCTTTTAGATAATCTTCCAAGTCAGATTGTCCCTCTCCAACTACTACAATATCCTTTGTTTTTGAAAACCGATTCAGCCCATCCATATTGATATTGGCAACTGTTTTATCAACAGGGTAAACAGGATTTTCGGCATAGTATTTCGATCCAAGCAGTCCCTGTTCTTCTGCGGTTACAGATAAAATAATGATCGTTCTTTCGGGCTTTGTTTTCATGCTCTTAAATGCTCTTGCAAGTTCTAATAATCCTGCTACTCCTGTTGCATTATCTAATGCGCCATTGTAAATAGAATCACCTGTATTGTCAGGGCGGCCAATACCTAAGTGGTCCCAATGCGCAGAGTAAATAATTACTTCATCAGGGCGTTTGGTACCGGTTATCTTGCCAATAACATTGTATGATTTATTATAAGCAGCTTGCACTTTCATGCTTGTAGACAGCTGAAGGTTTAACGGCACCGCTTTAAAGCCACGCTTATTTGCTTTAACCAAAAGGGTAGAATCGTAACCCGCAGCCGCAAACAATTTATTAGCCGTAGTTTCCGTTACCCAACCAATCACATCACAATTCTTTATGTCTTTGCCGCGGTTATCTAACTGGATCCTCGAGGTATTAAAACTCTTTTGTTGCACGCTAAAAGGGTAACTTGCTGCTTTCGTGTTGTGTACGATCAGGCAGCCTTTTGCACCTTGTCTTGCAGCTTCCTCAAACTTATAAGTCCAACGCCCATAATAAGTCATGGTTTTTCCTTTAAACAAAGTCGTATCGCCACTCCAAAAACCCGGGTCATTTACCATTACCATCACAACTTTTCCTTTCACATCCAATCCTTCATAATCATTCCAGTTGTATTCTGGTGCCACTACTCCATATCCTGCAAATACAAGTTCAGTATTTGCTAAACTGATGCTGCTGTCTATTTTATCTGTCCAAATAATATAATCATCATAGGCCTTTAAATTAAAACTGCCTTTAGCGGCTTTAACCTGCATTTCAGGCGCAGCAATAGCCACAATATTTACCATCGGTACCGCCTGCAAAAAACTGCTGCCATTTCCAGGTTCTAATCCTGCTGCAGCAAATTGTTTTTGGAGGTAATCAATCGTTTTTGTCTCTCCTGTTGTAAATGGCTTTCTGCCCATAAAAGAGTCGGATGCCAATACAGCTATATCCTTTTTTAAATTCTCAGTACTAAATGATGCCATTCCATCTTCTTTTTCCACAGCTTGCTTTTTTTGCGTGCAGGCAGCTAGCAATATTAAACACAGCAAAGCAAGATTTTTTAAGGATGTATACATGTTGAAATTAATTTAAAAATGGGGTTGATTTTGTATGAATGTTATTTGTAGGTATAAGAAAAACTTTGTGGTTAATCAACAATAATATTAAAATGCAGACTAGCAAAAAGTTGGCAGTTATTCTACAGGCTATCTAAGAAAATAAATATTTCTTTATAAGCATCCTCCAATTCCAATGCACTTGGGCTATGTAGACCTTCGGCCAAAAAAATTACTTTATTCTTCCTTTTATTTTTATTTAGCAAATTGTCAAACTTTACAAATGTAGAAGCCGGTACCTGGTCATCTTTTGCTCCATGCCACACAAAGAATGGAGGATCATTTTTATCAAAATAAGTTATCGGATTGTATTTAGCAACAGTATCCTTATTTGCATAACCCTCGCCGACAAACAAAGCATTTCCTATATCTTTCATGATTGGTATTTTATTATTCACGAAAACTTCTTCAACTACATCCAATCCATCAACAGGACCTGAGAAATTAATAACTGCAGAAATACCAATTCCTTTATTCAACTTGTGTATATATGTAGCATTGTTTGCCGAAGCCCCAACAATGCTGGCAATATGTGCACCGGCTGAAAACCCTGTTAAAATGATTTTGTTTAAGTTTAATTGATAAGCTGCATTATTGGCTTTTAAAAAATTTAGTGCGCTCGTTAAATCTTCGGTGGCCAAAGGTATTCCTCGTTTAAGTCTGTAGTTCACGTTAACAACATTCATCCCTTTTTTTAAATAAGGTTGAATGTATCGTTCTTCTTTTGATTTGTCACTAAGATAATAACCGCCACCATGCAAAAAAACAACGGTGAAATTTTTATTCTCAAATTTGTTTGCATTGTTAGAAACATAGATGTCTAAATTTTCTTCTTTATCAGCACCATAAGCTACGTCTTTTGTCACTTTATAAGTCGCCTTTATTACTTCTGTCGGCATGTCTTTTATGGAAGACAGTTTAACAGTACAAGCGCTTAAAATCAAAAGGAATGATGAACTTAGAAAAGGAATGATTTTGTTCATGGATATTATTTCTGTTATTTTAAATTATTTGTAAGAATATAAAAATCG
>JAYTXG010000189.1:0-4979 GCA_043743375.1 Sphingobacteriia bacterium | reverse complement strand
CCTCGTCTTCCGCTCAATTTGGCTCTGCCGTTGTAGCTCAGTGGTAGAGCACTTCCTTGGTAGGGAAGAGGTCGTGAGTTCGATTCTCACTAACGGCTCAGTGTTAGAGAATCCCGACTTTAGTCGGGAAGGTCGTGAGTTCTCCGCCTAGGCGGATCACTAACGGCTCAGAATCGAAAAAAGGAGTATAAGGTTTTGTAAAAAAGGGAATAAACAATATTTAAACAAGCCCAAAAAGGCTGATAATTTTTAAAACACAACTAAAAACCGATAAAAATGGCAAAAGAGACCTTTAAGAGGGAAAAACCTCACGTAAATGTAGGTACCATTGGTCACGTTGACCATGGTAAAACTACTTTAACTGCAGCAATTACTATGATCCTGGCTAAAAAGGGAATGGGTAATGTTGCTAAAAAATATGATGAAATTGATGGCGCTCCAGAAGAAAGAGAGCGTGGTATTACCATTAATACTGCTCACGTTGAGTATCAAACAGTAAATCGTCACTATGCGCACGTTGACTGTCCTGGTCACGCCGATTATGTGAAGAACATGATTACCGGTGCTGCACAAATGGATGGTGCAATCTTAGTTGTGGCTGCTACCGACGGGCCAATGCCTCAAACTAGAGAACATATTTTATTGGCTCGCCAAGTAGGTGTACCTCGTATGGTGGTATTTATGAACAAAGTAGATTTAGTAGATGATCCTGAATTACTAGAATTAGTAGAGATGGAAATTCGTGAAATATTAACCAAGAATGGTTTTGATGGAGATAACACACCAATTATTCAAGGTTCTGCAACTGGCGCAATGGCTGAAGATCCAAAGTGGGTTGCAAAAATCGACGAATTAATGGATGCTGTTGATACATACATTCCATTGCCTCCTCGCCCAGTTGATATGGCATTCTTAATGTCTGTTGAAGATGTGTTCTCAATTACTGGTAGAGGTACCGTTGCAACTGGTCGTATTGAGCGCGGAATTATAAAAGTTGGCGAAGCTGTAGAAATAGTTGGTTTAATGGATGCTCCATTAGCTTCAACTTGTACTGGTGTTGAAATGTTCAAGAAATTATTGGATGAAGGTCAAGCTGGTGATAACGCAGGCTTATTATTACGCGGTATTGAGAAAAAAGATATCCGTCGTGGTATGGTAATTTGTAAGCCAGGAACCATAACTCCTCATACAGACTTCAAAGGTGAAGTTTATGTATTGAGCAAAGATGAAGGTGGACGACATACTCCATTCTTTAACAAGTACCGTCCTCAGTTCTATTTCCGTACAACAGATGTAACTGGAGAAGTTACTTTACCTGAAGGAACAGAAATGGTAATGCCTGGTGATAATATTGGTTTGTCAGTTAAATTGATCCAACCAATCGCTATGGAAAAAGGATTGAAATTCGCTATCCGTGAGGGTGGTAGAACCGTAGGTGCTGGCCAGGTTACAGAAATTGTAAAATAAGCTTGAGCCTAGGCTTTTAGCTTTCTAAACAAATATTTTACTATATTTGTCATATCACTAAAAGCTGTCTTGATTTAATCAGGATAGCTTTTAGTTTTCTACGGGCATAGTGCAATGGTAGCATACGGGTCTCCAAAACCTTTGATCTGGGTTCGAATCCTAGTGCCCGTGCAAAGACTAATACCAATAAAATGAATAAAATAGCATTGTATTTTAAAGAAAGCTACCATGAACTTTCAGAAAAAGTAACCTGGCCTACATGGGTGCAACTGCAACAGAGTACAGTTATTGTATTAGTTGCTACTGTAATCATTACTGCTTTAGTATGGGTAATGGATTTTTCTAGTAACCAATTATTAAAGTTGATCTACTCATTATTTAAGTAAGCTACTCATGGAAGAAGTAATAGTTGGCACAGAAGTACCAGTAGTGGTTTTACCAGATACCAAATGGTATGTGTTAAGAGTTATTAGTGGAAAAGAGCGTAAGGTTAAAGAATATTTAGATAAAGATATTCTTCGTAGTGGATGGCAAGAGATCATTAAACAGATCTTTTTACCAATGGAAAAAGTATATAAAGTGCAAAACGGTAAAAAAGTAATGCGTGAAAAAAACTATTTCCCAGGCTATGTAATGATGGAAGTATTAGAAGGCAAGTTGAATGATGATATGGTTCAACATATAAGTAATATTAGCAACGTAATGCACTTCTTAACAGATGGAAAAGGGTCTAAAGGAAATATCATTTGCCTGCGTAAAACCGAAGTAAATAAAATGTTGGGCAAGGTAGATGAGATGAATGATATGGGTGTTACCATGAGCGAGCCTTTCATTGTTGGTGAAACAATTAAAATTATTGAAGGGCCATTTAATGACTTTAACGGCGTAATTGAAGATGTAAATGACGAGAAGAAAAAATTAAAAGTAACCGTAAAAATCTTTGGTAGGTCTACCCCTGTAGAATTAAATTATATGCAGGTAGAAAAACTAAATTAATTATTAGTAATAATTCGATAGAAGCCATAGGTCCTTGATCTATGGCTTTTTTAAGGTCTTTTTAATAATTTTCCGATAAATCCTATATTTATGATGACAGGCTCTAATTGAGTAACACCCCATCATCACAAGACTATGCGCATTGCACACCTTATCACTACATTTACCAATCCTTTACAAACAGAAAGATTAATTAAGAGGATGCAACATCCCGATTTCGATTTTTATGTACATGTGGATGCCAAATTACCCATATCGAGCCATGATAATCTTATTTATCTGCCAAATGTTTACTTTATTCAAAACCGAGTTAAAGTGCAATGGGCAGCATTTAGTACTGTACAGGCAGTTTTTAATTCTCTACAAGAAATTTTGGACACTAAACGAGGGTACGATTTTATTTCTTTAATGAGTGGCCAAGATTATCCAATTAAAACACCCACTCAAATTCAGCAGTTTTATAAAGATAGGATAGGAAATATTTTATTAAAATATCGTTCTTTTCAGGAAGACTGGCTTGAAGGAATGGAGAGAGTAAATCGCTTTCACTTCACAAATTATAAATTTAAAGGTCAATATTTTCTTGAAAAATGGATCAACCGACTTCTTCCTAATAGAAAGCTGCTACCGAATATTCACTTTTATGGAAGTTCTATGTTTTGGGCAATTTCAACCGAAGCGGCAGAATATGTTTTAGCCAATGTAGATAGGAATAAACAGCTAAAACGTTTTTTTTATTTCACTTGGGGATCAGATGAATTTTTGTTTCAAACAATTTTGATGAACTCTCATTTTGCAAGTCAGGTAATTAATGAGAATTGTCATTATTATCAGCACCCACCCCGAACACCAAATCCCAAAGTTTTTTCTGTAAACGATTTCAAAGACATCATCGCTTCTGATCGAATTTACGCCCGTAAATTTGATATGAATGAATCTCCAGAAATTTTGGATGCTATTGATCAATATATTAAAGAACAATTAGCGTTAGAAAACATAACCTAAAATAATTTTTTTTCATGGCATATTTACTAAACCTCGTTAATTTTAAAGATGCAAGAGGAAACCTTAATGTGTTGGATAATATAGAAAAGACACTTCCATTTAAAGTTAAACGTTTATTTTATATTTATCAGGTAGATGAATCGATACGTGGTGGTCATCGGCATCACCAAACAATGCAAGCTGCTATTTGTATTAATGGATCTTGCACTGTTTCTAATAATGATGGTACTAAAAAAGAAGAATTTTTGCTTAATAATTCTACATTATGTATAATACTCGAAACTAAAGACTGGCATGAAGTGTACAATTTTTCAAAAGACGCAATACTATTGGTATTTGCTTCTACTACTTTTGATCCATCAGATTATATCTATGCACCATATCCTGAAAAAGAATGATACCCTATGATAATTTATCAAAAGTAAACGAACCTTATACGCTTCTTTTTAAAAGTAGGTTCAATAAGTTTTTAAAGACGGGATGGTATATATTAGGCGATCAGGTTAAACAATTTCAACAAGACTTTGCTACTTATAATCAAATGAATTATTGTGTAGGGGTTGCAAACGGGTTAGATGCCCTTATACTAGCATTATGGGCCTTGCACCTGCCTAATGGCTCTGAAGTAATTGTACCTTCAAACACATATATTGCCTCTATTATTGCCATCATTCATGCAGGGCATAAGCCTGTTTTGGTTGAGCCTGATATAAATACTTACAATATTGACCCTACTAAAATTGAAGCAGCCATAACTTTTAAAACAAAGGCCATTATGGTAGTTCATTTGTATGGTAAATGTTGCGATATGGATCCGATTATAGAAATAGCTAATAAGCATGGTTTGCATATTGTTGAAGATTGTGCTCAGGCACATGGTGCTAAATATAAGGGACGAATGGCGGGTACATTTGGAATAATGAGTGGATTTAGTTTTTACCCCAGTAAAAATTTGGGGGCTTTAGGCGATGCAGGCGCAGTTGTAACCAATAGCTCTGAATTATGTGAAGACCTTAAAATGATTCGTAATTATGGATCGCATGGCAAATATTACAATGAAGTGGTAGGTTATAACAGCCGATTAGACGAAATACAAGCCTTATTTTTAGCAGTTAAACTACCCTATTTAAATAAGATTATTAACCATAAACGTAAGTTAAGTGCTATGTATCTGGAGCAGTTAAAAGCGGATTTCATTTTACCTGTAGTGCATTCTGATTACTATGATGTATACCATATTTTCAATATAAGACACCCCCGAAGAGCTGACATTAAAGAGTATTTACAAAAATTGAGCATTGGTACCGAAATACATTACCCCGTAGCTCCTAACAAGCAAAAAGCGATGAATGACTTATTGGGTCACTTACATTTTCCCATTTCTGAAACCATTCACAATACAACTTTAAGTCTCCCTTGTTCTTCCTCTCATACCGAAGCAGATATTCAGCAAGTAATAGATACTTTAAATGCATTTTAGTTTGGTAGCATTGTTTTTTTTATTACTTTTG
>JAYTXG010000188.1:0-4359 GCA_043743375.1 Sphingobacteriia bacterium | reverse complement strand
CCTTTTTGTGTTCGAATATATTTTCAATTCTTTTCATTCAGTTCAATTAACTATAATACTTTCATATAAGTTGCTAAATCTTTATCGCCTCTTCCACTCAAACAAATTACTACAACATCGGAAGGCTGCAAATTCATTTTTCCTAATACTGCAAATGCATGTGCAGTTTCCAATGCCGGTATAATTCCTTCTGTTTTACTAACATGAAATGCCGCTTCCATTGCTTCATCATCAGTTGCACTTAAAAAAACGCCTCTTCCTGATTCATATAAATTAGCATGAATAGGACCCACGCCAGGGTAATCAAGCCCTGCTGAAATACTATGTGGCTCTACTATTTGCCCGTCTTCAGTTTGCATTACCAAACTTTTACTCCCATGTAAAACACCTGGCTTACCTAATTGAGTAGTAGCAGCACTCATGCCACTATTAACCCCATGTCCGGCGGCTTCAACAGCAACTAACTGTACCGACAACTCATTTAAATAATGATAAAAAGCACCTGCTGCATTACTTCCACCACCAACACAAGCAATTACGTGTGTAGGTAATTCGGACCCAGTTTTAGCTTTTAATTGAATACGTATTTCTTCACTAATAATACTTTGGAAACGTGCTACCATATCCGGATATGGATGTGGACCAACAACACTTCCAATTATATAATGTGTATCATTTGGATGATTAATCCAATCCCTTATAGCTTCATTGGTAGCATCTTTTAATGTTTTGCTGCCACTAATTGCAGGAATTACCGTGGCTCCTAACATTTTCATCCTCGCAACATTGGGTGCTTGTCTTTCAATATCTTTTTCTCCCATGTAAACAATACATTCCATACCCTTTAGTGCACATACGGTTGCAGTTGCAACGCCGTGTTGACCAGCACCAGTTTCGGCAATAATTCTAGTTTTTCCTAATTTGCGAGCCAATAAAATCTGACCAATCGTATTATTTATTTTATGTGCTCCTGTATGGCAGAGATCTTCTCTTTTTAAGTAAATGGTAGTATTAAATTCGGCACTTAATCTTTCAGCTAAAAACAATGGAGTTGGTCTACCTACATAGTCTTTCAGCAACAACTTAAACTCTTTAATAAAAGATGGATCTTTCATAATTGAAAGATATTGTTCTTTTAAAGTGGCTACATTACTATGCAACATTTCTGGAATATATGCTCCACCAAACTGGCCATAATATCCTTGTTCCGTTGGGTTCTGATAATTCATATTGCTAATTCGATTTTTCATGATTTAATTGTATCAATATCAAGCCTTTACTTTCATCTATTTTTTGAACCAATTTATTATAATTATAATAAATTCTAAAACTATCAAATTGATCAATTCTGTTATCGAAGTTGTAAAGTATTTTTTGATTTCCTAATTCAGCAATTAATCCATTGTAATTATACCGAAATCCAATGCCACCAATGCGATCTACCCTTCCCGAAAAATCATACAATATAGATGCTGCTCCAATCAAATTTACAAAGCCTTGGTAATTATAGCCAATTTTTACATCCCCAATTTGATCAACCTTATTATTGGCATTGTATACAATTGTGCCATTAGCAGAAGTCTTTATATCCGACAAAAAACCTTTTTCTGTTAATACTACATAAATATTATTAACAGAAATTTGATAAGCTGCTTTACCTTCTTGTGTAATAAGCACATTTGATAACTGCTGCGCAACTACATCTTGCATAACTAATAATATTATTAAAAATGCTAAACTCATTTTTATAAAATTATTCATACAATTGCTTTTGTTTGTTGAATAAATTGCTCCATCAGTTTCATGTTTTTTACACCAGGTGATATTTCGAACTTGCTATTTACGTCGATCGCAAATAAATCCTTGGCCACCGTTAATTTTGAAAATGTTGTTAATTGATTAATGTCATCTGGACCAATACCACCGCTTAAAAAAAATGGCTTTCCAATATTTAATCCATTGAATATTTCCCAATTAAATTTTTCTCCAGTTCCGCCATACGCTGCACCAGCAGTATCAAACAAGAACATATCAACAATATCATTATAATCCTTTATTTTCCATAATACATTATCATCTTCCCTCAATCTAAACGCTTTAATAACTGTAACATAATTGGCAATTTTTTCGCAGTACCTTGGCGTTTCATCACCATGCAGTTGTACAAGGTACAAACCACAGTCGTCCACCATCTTTAATACTTTCTCCACGGTTTCATTTACAAAAACACCCACTTTATTAATTTGTTGACCCTTTGCTTTTTTTATTTCACTAGGCAGGGCATGTTTTAAGATATAGCGTGGCGATTTAGGATAAAAGATAAATCCACCAAAATCTACTCCTAATTCATCTAATTGCAACAGTTGATCTACACTGTTTAACCCGCAAACTTTAATCCGCATATTGTTTTGCTTTTAATTGCGTTACAAAATCGGCAAAAGCAATCGAAGGACTCGGTTCTTTCATAAAATGCTCTCCTATTAAAAAACCCTTAAATCCGGCTTGCTGTAAAGTTACAATTGTATTTACATTATTAATACCGCTTTCTGCAATAGCCAGTTTTGTTGCCGGTATATGTTGAATCAATTGTAAGGAGATATCAATACTAACTTCAAAATTTTTAAGATTTCGATTATTTACTCCCACCAAATCTACCTCATCACAAATATGCTCAAGCTCCTGTTCATTATGAATTTCAAGCAATACTTCTAAACCAATACTTTTAGCAAGTATAGCCATTTGCTTTACTTCTTGTGCACTTAAGCATGCGGCAATCAATAAGATCACATCGGCACCATAAGCTTTTGCTTCAATAATTTGAAATTCATCGAGCATAAAGTCTTTTCGCAAAATAGGCACTTCATTTTTGGCAGCTAAAGTTAAATCGGCAAGTTGCCCTCCAAAAAAATTAGTATCCGTTAAAATAGACAAACCAGAAGCGCCATTTTGTGTATACCCATTTGTTACTTCTTCTACCGATGAATGATCATTAATAATTCCTTTACTTGGCGATTTTCGTTTAAACTCAGTAATAATACCTGTTTTGGTAGGATCTAATAAAAACTGCTTTAAGGAAAAAGATTCCTTATTAAAAAAGTATTCCTTTTCTAATGAAGATATACTGGTTTCAATTTTGCGTGCTGCAACTTCAACCTTTTTTTGTGCAATAATTTTATCTAAAATATTCATACTAATTTTTAATTAAAAAACTCCTACTGCAATTCAATTAATTTTGTTAATCCATCATAAGCTTTCCCGCTTTCTAAACTATATACAGCTGCGCTATAAGCTGTTTCATAAGTTGCATAATTACCAGTACAATGCAATGCCATGGCTGCATTGGCTAGTACAACCGCATTTTGGCTCCAAGTTCCATCTCCTTTAATAATTGTGGTGAATATTTTTGCAGATTCTTCTACTGTATTGCCTCCATAAATATCTTTGGGCTGTACCATTCTTTTACCCAATTGCTCTGGGGTCATTACTTTTTCTCCTTGATTAGTAATTACTTTAGTGTCACTAGTTAATGATATTTCATCATAACCATCTAAGCTATGTATAATGGTAAACGCTTTGCCCGTTTGCTGCAATAAATAATTGTAGATACGCGCCATTTCTACATTGTAAACACCTACTAACTGAAAATCTGGCGAAGCGGGATTTACCATCGGCCCAAGCATATTAAAGAATGTTCTTACCCCTAAATTTTTTCTAATGGGTCCAACAACTTTTAATGCAGGATGAAATAATGGAGCATGTAAAAAGCAGATATTGGTAACATCTAATTCTTCTTGCAAAGCTGCATTATCATTTTTAAACTTATACCCAAGTTGCTCCATAACATTAGAGGCACCACTTATTGTAGACGCCCCATAATTGCCGTGTTTTGCCACTTTTTGTCCAGCACCAGCTACAATAAAACAAGCCAATGTAGAAATATTGAAAGAATTTTTTCCATCGCCGCCAGTTCCAACAATATCCATAATTTTTCCGCCTGTGAGTTTTACTTTAACGGAAAGTTCTAGTAAAGCATCTCTAAAACCTTGCAATTCTTCTATGGTAATACTTCGCATTAAATACACAGTAATAAATGCAGTAATTTCTGCATCGTTGTATTCTCTATTAGATATACCCAACAAAATTTCTTTGGCCTTTTCACGCGGTAAAGTTTTGTGCTCAAATAAGTATTGTAATATTTTTTTCATTTATTTAACCAATTTTTAATGATGGTTTCTCCATCCGGAGTTAGTATGCTTTCTGGATGAAACTGCACACCCTGAACATCATATTGTTTATGTTGCAATGCCATTATGTAGCCGTTATTGTCTCGAGCAGTAATTTCTAAACAATCAGGAAACT